>NZ_RZQP01000003.1:0-83878 GCF_003998165.1 Mesorhizobium sp. M7A.F.Ca.US.007.01.2.1
GCATCTTCCGCCCATGCCAGCAGCTACGCCGCCAGAGCGTCATCCGCAGCCTGCTTGATCAGCCATTCGATGTGATTTGACCACATCTGCAACACCTCGCGCTTCTCCTTGACGTTGCTATAGAGATCGTAGATTTCGCCAATGTCTCCGGTGCGGGCTCACAGCCCGTCCATATAGCCGCCAGTCTGCTGCCTTCGAGTGGCCCATGTTGGCCGCGGCCAGGAAGTGGCGACGATTGAAAGGACAAAATCAGTTGCCGAAACTCATCGCAGGTGACGGTCTGGTGGCAATTTGGGCACATCTTGTGTCTCGTCGCCAGTAAACACGGATGCCCGGCAGGAGCTGAGCTCGCTGCCGGCGGAAATCGTAGAGCGCCAGCGACGCATTCTGATCTTTCGTCAGGCAGTCGACCGCCTTGGCATACGCCTCGGCCTCCATCTCGATCGACCTGAACCGGTATCTTGTGCGCCATCCGGACGATCTGGGAAAGCTTGGCCGGGCCGGCGCCTTCCCAGGCGCACGGGAAGCGCGACGACCCATGTGGACCTTGGATTTCACTCCGCACTTACGCTGCTTTGGCCTTGTCAGCAGCCTGAGCATAAAGCGTGCTCAGCTTTCAGGCCGAGCACTCATCCATTGTTGACAGCACCTGTCGTCATTCAGGATCGCCCCATTCTCGCAGGCCGCTTGCAGCTTTCAGGCTGTTGTCAGCCAGGGCCGCCATAAAGGGTCTCGTTAAACAATTCAGGAGGCCGTTCCAATGAACAATCAGTTTGCGAGACTTTTTCGAGGACCAGGTATGCAGGCTTGTTTCAGGACAAAGAACTTTCTGGCGGCAACCACCGCGATGACGACGGTATTCCTGCCGGCTGTGTCTCTCGGGGTGGGTCTGGTAGCATTTCCAACTGGAGAAGCGTTGGCCGACGACCCGATTTCGATCCCGCTGGAGTATGTCGGGGAAGGCCATGACCGCCTGGGCATCTGGGCCAAGATCAACAATGGCAACGCGCAGCGATACGTATTCGACACGGGCTCGGACCAGCTCAACACGCAGATCGGGTCAGAGGTGACCGGGGTCCGCCCGATTGCCGACACGCCTTACGTATATACGTACGGGGACGGAACGTATGGTAATAAGCTTCAGAACGTGGAAATTGATAAATTTACATATGTCGATCCAGATCAAAAGATAACAATCGACGGGCCGTCTGTAAGCGATAAGAAATACCGGGCTGCTCGCATTCTCGATTTTGTCTATACCCATGCGTATTGCAAGGACAACAATCTTAAGTGCACGCCGGGATCCGTGACGGATGGACTTAAAGATATGTATGGTCAGGATCTCCAAGAACCTTATCACGCCGATAAGGAGCAGCGGGCGAAAATGACCGCTGGCAAGATGGCAGACGAAGGCGGCGATTTCGCAGGTACATTCGGGGCCGGCGATTTTCTTGGCAAGACAAGTGTCTGGGGCATGATGGGCAGTGTCACCAGGTCTGGCTACGTGGTCTCCGCCAATGTGAATCCGGATTCCGAGAGCGACCAAACGCCTGGCTGTTCCCCCTGCACGATTGTCAACCTCAATCCAAGCCTCCGGGCCCAATATACTAATGCCATGCCATGGGGAGAACCCGAGGAAAAAGATCAGGATTCTTATCAGAATTTTCCTGGCTCTGGCGCCAATGCCTCGACCGAATACGAAGGCAGCTACAATCTGCAGTACACGGTTAAGGATGGAGCCCCACCAATCACCGACCCCAACAAGACCGCGGTATTGCTCGACACCGGCACACCGGGCGGTGGCAGTCTGGAGATCAGTGATGCGATGCTGAAGCAATTTCAGGATGCGGGCGTCAAACTTAAAAATGTTCGGAGAAATGAGCAACGCGAGATCGTAAGCGCATCGGGCAACATCCCGAGCGTTACAATCGCAGGAACGGATGGCGATCCGGTAAGGCTGGACAATATCGACTTCACCTACACCAGCGGCACGACGGAACAACCCAATGACCAGACCAGTTTTGTTGCCGGTCTTGACTTCTTCAAAAACAGATCGGTCATTTTCGATCTGGAGAAGAAGTATACCGCTTATACGTCACATTTCGTCACTGCCAGCAACTTCTCTACCGATTCATCCGCACCCGAAGGGACCGGTCTGAGCAGGATCACGACGAGCATGGGGAATGAGGGCGGGTTCGGCATAGCGGGTGTCGTCTCCGGCTCCGGATCGCTGACGCTTGATACAAAGACGGTGGTCCGGATGACGAATGTCAACACCTACACCGGCGAGACGAATATTGCTCAGGATGCCTATCTCTCGCTTGCGGGGCTCGGCAACATCCAACGGTCAGCGAAAGTCGTTGCAGACGGCACGTTCGATATCTCCGAACATGGAAATGGCAGCGACTATTGGGGAATCTCCGACGCCTACAACGATGCCCGTATTCGTAGCCTGAGTGGCAGCGGAACGGTCGAACTGGGCAAGCGTACCCTGGTGCTAACGGATTCGAACGACACGTTCGCCGGCAGCATCAACGACCTCGACGTTGATAACAATAATATGGGCGGCAAACTATTCGTTGCCGGTGGCGTGCAAACGCTGAGCGGAAAGAACAATTTTTCCGGCATGACGACGGTCGGTTCCGGCGCGGGATTGCTGCTTGCCGATACAGGTGTGCTTTCCCATGATGCGACCACGTCCGGCTTTCTCGGGAATGACGGGCAGATCGGGGGCACGGCTATCGCAAACAGCGGCGGTGTCGTCGCAGGCGGCGGCACCTACGGTGCGGTCACCATTTCCGAGGGCGGCACGGTCGCTCCTGGCAGTGCGACCGATCCGAGCAGGATCGTCACCACACTGACTGTCACGGGCGATTTCGCGCAGCAGTCCGGATCGATCTATCAGGTCGACCTCGCAAGGTCGTCCGATCTCATCGATGTTGGCGGAGCAGCGGCGATCGACAGCGGCGCGCAGATCGAGCTGCTGCGGCAGGGAACGCTATCGGTCGATGCCCGATATACTCTGCTCTCCGCAGCAGGCGGCGTAAGCGGCACCTATGGCGGGCTGACGGGGGCTCTGGCGACAGACGCGACGCCCTTCGTCGATTTCCAGCTCGTCTACGATGCCAACAATGTCTATCTCGATATCAGCCGCACATCGACGGCGTTTGCCGATGTAGCCAGCACCTTCAATCAACGCTCGGTCGCCGCAGCGGCTCAGGCGCTTGGAAGCGGTAATCCGATCCAGGACAACATCCTGTTCCTGACGGCGCCGGAAGCCCGCAACGCTTTCGATATGCTATCAGGCGAGGTTCATGCTTCCATTCATAGCGGCCTCATCGAGGACAGTCATTCTGTACGCGATGCCGCGAGCGAACGGATCCGTGCGGCGTTCGACGGCGTCGGTGCCTCCAGCGTTCCGGTGATGACTTATGGGCTGGGTGGTCTGGAACTGGCCCCGGCAACGAGTGAGAATTTCGCCGTATGGGGCCGTGGCTTCGGCGCCTGGGGTCATCTCGACAGCGACGGCAATGCCGCCGGTCTCGATCACTCGACAGGCGGCTTTCTGGCTGGCGGTGACGCGGCTGTCGGCGAAAGCTGGCGGCTCGGCCTCATCAGCGGCTACAGCCATACCTCCTTGGAGGCGGACGATCGCGCGTCGTCGGGCTCGAGCGAGAATTACCATCTCGGTCTTTTTGCCGGCACGCAGAACGGCAATCTCGGTTTTCGTTCCGGCCTTGCCTATACCTGGCACAGCATCGAGACCGGCAGGTCCGTGGTCTTTCCAGGCTTCGCCGACAGCCTTTCGGCCGATTACGACGCCGGCACGTTCCAGGCCTTTGGCGAGCTCGGCTACCGTATCAATACGGCTTCGGCTTCCTTCGAGCCCTACGCTAATCTCGCTTATGTGAATTTTGACGCCGATGGCTTCACCGAGAATGGCGGCGCAGCCGCCTTGTCGAGCGGGGATCGCTCGAGCGACACGGCGTTTACCACGCTAGGTCTGCGTGCGTCGACGGTACTGACCCTCGGCACCGTGACTGCTACCGCGCGCGGCGGTCTTGGCTGGCGCCACGCCTTCGGCGACGTCAGGCCGGATACCGCTCTTGCCTTTGCTGGCGGTTCCTCCTTCGCCATCAAGGGCGTGCCGATCGCAAAGAACGCAGCTCTGCTCGAAGCTGGGCTTGACGTAAACATCACCGAGAACGCGACGTTCGGCATCGCCTATCAGGGACAGATCGCCTCGGATGCCCAGACACACGGGTTCAGCGCCAAGCTCGGCGTCCGTTTCTAAATCACCCGCAAAAGAGATTGGTTATGAAGTCAGTGAGTGCATTTTCTTTTACCGTCGTTCTCGGCTCAGCGACGGTGATGTCTGTGTCCGCCGCGCGAACGGACGATGCCTGCTACAACAAGGCACAAAGCCTATGATGACGCAATGTTCAATCGACGACCTGAAGCCAGTCGATGGCGAGCTTGACAAGCTCTACAAGGAGATGGAGACCCGGCTCAAAGAGTCCCGGCGCATGTCCAGGAACTGGTCGAGACCGCGAGGGGCTACAACGCCACCTCGGAGAACACGCGCGACGCCTACCCCAAGGATTGGCGGCATTTTTCCTCCTGGTGCCGGCGCGCTGGCTTCGATCCCCTGCCTCCGGGCTCGAAGGTGATCAGGCTCAATATCAGCGCCTGTGCCTCGGGCACCGCCGCCGGCGATCCGAAGCGTGGCGCCCCTGCCCTTTAGTTTGCGACCATCGAGCGGCGGCTTTCCGGCCTCGCCTGGAACTTTACCCAGCGCGGCCGGCCGTTGGACCGCGCGGAGCGGCATATCTATAAGGTTCTTGCCGGCATTCGCCGCAAGCACGCAAAGCCACCGCGGCAGAAAGAGGCGGTCCTGGCGACGATCTGCTGGCGATGATCGCCACGCTCGGCCACGACCTCAGGGCCTGCGCGACCGCGCTATTTTGCTCCTGGGCTGTGGCGGCGGCCTGCGGCGCTCCGAGATCGTCGGTCTCGACGTCATGCGCGACGACAACAGCGATGGCGCCAGCTGGATCGAGATTTTTGACGGCAAGGGCTGCTGGTCACCCTGCGCGGCAAGACCGGCTGGCGCGAGGTCGAGGTCGGCCGCGGCTCCAGCGACCACACCTACCCCGTAGTCGCGCTCGAGAGCTGGATCCGCTTTGGCCGCATCGCACGTGGACCCCTGTTCCGCCGCATCTTGTCGATCAGGTCGATATAATACGAAAAAGCCGCCGCCATTCGGGACGGGCGTCGGCTATCATGTCCAGCCATTATGCGGCGAGCGGATAGCTTTCGCCGGACCAGGCAGAGAACTTGGCGGCAAAAGCCTTCATCTCGTCGACCGCGAATGTGGTGCGCGGTTGCGAACTCGACTTGCTGGGCGAGAGGGACCTCGCCGAGAAAGGCGCTGACATGAGCGGGATGCTGCTTGGCCAAATCGAGATCCGCAAAGCAATCGGCCAGCGCCGCGTCGTCCAGCTGTACGCTGCAGGGCGCGTTCACGTCGTCAAGACGGATGCCAAATGCTTGCTCATAATGGCCGCAAGGTAATCGTTTCGGGTCGGAGACACAAGTTGCCGCCTCCTTCGCCGTAGAGTGGCCCGATACAATCACGATCGATATTGCCACCTCTTATCGATAGTGATCGCATAGTTCCCTGATTCGACTCTCAACCGCTCATATCAAGCGATTACTTCCATGTATCTGCTGCGCTAGCCCGTCCTGGCCTTGGAGTGTCGCTCCTCACCTCCTCCACCACTCACCAGCCCGATGGGAGTATCGCCCGCCAGCAGCTTCTCCTTGCTGAGCAGCGCGGCAACCTCAATCGCCTCGAAATCGGGCAAATCCCGCAGTGTGTCGAGGCCGAAGTGCAACAGGAAGGTCTTGGTCGTGACGTAGGTGTAAGGCGTGCCAAATTCAGCGGGCAGGCAGACGTTGACCCACAACAATCAAGGGGACGGTGCAGGCCAAGATTGCGGCAGGGCTTGGGCCCCCCACCCTTCTCCTCAGAACTCCGCTGCTTCCAGCTGGCGGCTGAAACTCACAGGCGCAGCCAGCTTGGTCTCTAACAGCATCGATCGCATCATGGTGTCTGCCATGAATCCGTGTGCGTGAAGCGCTCCAGAGCGAAGATGTTGGGCGTCAACCAGGTTCACTCCAATGAGCTTCACTTCTCGAGTTCTGCACAGTGTCCACGACTGGCGCCGGAGGTTGATCCGGTGATTAGGAGGAGCACTCGTTGTCGGATTCTCGACGATGTCGGACATGTGACACAACGCTTCCAGAGCGATCGCATTGTTCCGAAACGATTTTCCCAGTTGGCACGAAGGTTGCGGCCCTATGCGCAAAAGCACTGCGATGCCGCACCGACTGGAAGAACTCATCAATGATCACGCTTTTCGAACATGTGGGCGCCGCTACCGACACTGAGCGTTCCCGAGCCGACGGAAGCCTCTATCCCTTCTTTCTGAAGGCTGTCCGGACATGAACGCATTTGATGTCCGTCCAACGCTTGATGCTCCCGACGACGATCCCTATGTCTGGCTTGAAGATGTAGAGGGCGAGCGGGCACTTGCCTGGGCCGCCGGCCAATCGGCAAGGACTCTGAAGCACTTCGGTGGAACGCAGTTCGAGCGCGACCGCGCGGCTCTGACAGCCATTTTCGACAATCGCGACAATCTTCCCCTGATCGCGCGCCGTAGTCAGTACCTCTACAATTACTGGCGAGATGACGGTAATCCACGCGGACTGTGGCGCCGGACCACCCTTGCCGCCTACATGAAGGCGGATCCCCAATGGGAGCTACTGCTCGATCTGGATGCTCTCGCGGCTAGCGACGGAGAGGACTGGATCTGGGACGGCGCGTCCATCGAGCCGGAGAGACGGGAAAGAGCCGTTCTGCGCCTGTCGCGCGGCGGCAGCGACGCGGTCGTGCATCGCGAATTCGACCTGATTTCTCTGAGCTTTGTCGCCGACGGCTTCAACCTCCCCGAGGCCAAAGGCTACGTTAATTGGCTGGACCCTGACACGCTTCTGCTTTCCAGTGCGCTTGGTAATGGCATGGCCACCCGCTCCGGCTATGCGCGCACAGTTCGACTGTGGAAGCGTGACGCGGATCCCCTCACCACGCCGGCAATCTTCGAGGCCGGGTTCGAAAGCTTCCAAGTGTCTGGTCATTCGGACCGCACCGGCCGCAGCGAGCGCCTTTGGTTCATCGAGCAGCCGGCCTTCTTCGAGAAGATCAGCTGGATCGGCGATAGGAGCGGGCCGAGGAGGCAGATCGATCTTCCTCGCGACGCGTCGTGGCGGGTCTTCGGCGACTGGCTGGCGGTAAGGCCGCGCAAGCCCTGGACGGTGGGAGGCACCACCCATCCCGCCGACGCGCTGATCGTCATCTCGCTTTCCACTTTCCTCGCCGGCGGACGCCGTTTTGAGACCCTGTTTCAACCAGGGGAAAGGCGCTCCATGCAGTCATTCTTCTGGAATGACGGGAAGCTCATTATCTCTTACCTCGTCAATCTCGCACCGCGTTTCGAGATGTTCACTCCCGGCCACCAGGAATGGACGCGCCGAGTCCTGAACACCCTGCCCGCCGAAGGTACTGTCGACGTCTGGTCATTCGATGCGGCAGTTCACGAGACCAATGGAGAGGTCCTGATCTGTGCTCAGGATCCGATCACGCCGCCGCAGCTCTTGCTGTTCGATCTGAATGCCGCGCCGTCTCTCAGCGCTTCAGCAATCCTGAAGCGCAGCCCGGAGAATTTCGATGCATCCGGACTGGTGGTCACGCGCCACGAGGCAGTCTCTATCGATCATGAGCTGATCCCCTATACGCAGGTTGGTCCGGCGAACGGGAACGGAGATGCTCCGATTCACCTTTCCGCTTATGGCGGGTTCGGCGTATCATTCCTGCCCTACTACAACTCCCCGCTGGGCAAGCTGTGGCTCGAGCGCGGTGGCACGTGTGTCGAGGCGAACATCCGCGGCGGCGGCGAGTTCGGCACCCGCTGGCACGAAGCCGGGCGCAGGGAGGGCAAGCGTCTCGCCCACGACGATTTCGCCGCCGTTGCCTCCGACCTCGTGCGAAGGGGCATCACCCTGCCGAGGCGGATTGCCGCCGAGGGTGGCTCAAATGGCGGCCTGCTGATCGCAAACATGCTGACCCGCTATCCTGAGCATTTCGGGGCTCTGTTCTGCACAGCACCGCTTATCGACATGCGTCGCTACACCAAGCTCTTGGCGGGCGCGAGCTGGATCGACGAATATGGCGATCCGGACAAGGTTCACGATTGGGCTTTCCTGAAGGAAATCTCCGCCTATCACGCCGCAGCGCCGGGACAGCCCTATCCGCCTATCCTGATCGCCACCACGAAACGCGACGACCGCGTCCATCCGGGCCATGCGCGCAAGATGGCCGCAAAACTGCAGGCTCTTGGCTATCCCGCTTACTTCTACGAGGCCAGCGCAGGCGGGCACGGCTGCGGCGAGGACAATCGGGAGCAAGCCGCATTCATCAGTCTAGGCACCAATTTTCTCCGCAGCGCAATCGGCTTCAACGATCACCCTCCGGAGACGGCGGAACGCGTTGCAACGCAAGAGGGGCATTTGAGGTCCATCAACAATTCATTCGAGCAGGAGACGAAATAGTGCAGTGCATCCTTTCTGAACATCAAGGAGTGAATCTCATGGCGAGAACGCGAATGGGCGTAGCGCGGGCAACAGCAGCGGCGGTGGCCCTGATCATGGTGGGACAGCAGGCCGTCGCCGCGGAGCCTGCGCAAGCAGAGACCGTCCTGGCGGAGACGGGAGCCTCGGTCACCGAAGCGCCAATCCCTTGGCAGGTCCGCCTGCGGGCGTTGGGCGTCGTTACGAAAGATCTGGGCTACGTTGATACGCTTCCCGGCTCCGGTCTTTCGTATTCGGACACGGTGACGCCGGAACTCGATATCTCGTATTTCTTCACCGACAACATCGCCGCCGAACTCATACTCGGTACCACTTATGCCAACATCGCGGGCCAAGGGACGATCGGAGGGTTGGGCAACATCGGCAAAGTTTGGCTGCTGCCGCCGACACTCACGTTGCAGTACCATTTTACCGATCTCGGCGCGTTCAAGCCTTATGTCGGCGCCGGCGTGAACTACACGATCTTCTACAACCAGGACACTGGCAGCGCTGATGCTCTCAAGGTGAAGAACACGTTCGGCACGGCGCTGCAGGTCGGATTCGACTACATGGTGGACCAGCACTGGGGCCTCAACTTCGACGTGAAGAAGCTTTTCCTGAAGCCGGACTTCGACGTCACGGTGACCGGCGCGAAGCTGACGGGGAAGGCGGAGCTCGATCCCTGGCTGATAGGCGCAGGTGTCACCTACCGCTTTTGAATATCAGAGTGAAGTCTGCTTCCCGACTGCCGGTTTAAATGAAGGGCGCCTCGCGCGCCCTTTTTTACGGTCGACACTGCAGCGCAAGACCTCATGAAGCTATTGTCGGGCGGGGTTCTCTTCCGGCGGACCAAGAAGATGCACTGGCCAACCGGCCTTGCGCCTGAGGTGGAGTGCTTAGAAGCGCTTTGGATCGGGACGGGCTTTGGTATTGTGGGTGGAATGCTTCAGCCAGACCATTTGCCAGCATCGTCTCCCGGACGTCATGTGTGAGCTTCTTTGTCAGCGCAAGGCGAACACGGATCTCCTAGCAGGCCGTTGAAGAAGTGTCCCGTTTGGCCTTGAGGATTGCCTCGTCGCCGTTGTGATAGAAGGTGATGTCGATGGAGCCGTCGTCGAGCAGTTCAGCATGGCCGTCGCCTGTGACCTCGTCCATTTCGTCGAATCCGACCCATGTGAAGAAGACCGTCGACGGGCCGTAGCCGAGTTCGAGGGTTAGATGAGCCAAACGCCAGTGGGGCGTCCTGGGGACGACGCGCGCGAGATTCTGGTCGTGGTGGCCAGCCCAATACGATGTGAGAAGTTGCTGCCGGTGCGGGTACCGGAGGTCGCCGATAGTGACAGCCGATGTTCGACAGCGGCAAGGACATGCTCAGCCGTCAACGCGCCGAGGGCTTGGCCGGGAATGGTGGTGATGGAACCAATCCAGAAAGCGGCGGCTGCCCAGGAGAACGCCTTCGCGGGACTTTGACTCCAGTCCGCACACCCTGCTCAGATAGTCCGAAAAAGAGGTCAGAAGCGGAGCATCCGGATTATTATCTACACTGGGAACAGAAGCATGGAAGCGTTCTGGAGCCACTCGCCGCGCGTTTACCAGTGCCGACACTGCTCCAAGCTGACTATCTGCCATGACCACCTGCCGAACGTAGTCCGTTGATGCCACCGGTACCCTTCGCGGTCTGCTCCAGCGGGAAGATCGGGTCTGATCGACCCTGCTGACCTGTGCGGCGGCCTCTCTCGCTAGGGCGTCCCCCTTCCTGTCGTCCTCCTCCGCCGCTTTCGGCTGCTTTCGGCCCGCCGCCCTCGCCAAGGCGTCGTAGTCGGTAAGCGCGTCCTCCGTCTCCTTTAGGGGCTTCATCGCGTGACTAGAGTTTAGCGCGTGTTTGTAGGCGGCGGACCGAATGGTCGTCGAAATGCCACTCAGCGCCACCGCAAGATGCCCTAGGGCTTCCGCCTCATGATCTGACAGCGGCACGTCACGATTAGAGCCGATTGCCCTGCCTTCTTCCAGTTTCACAATGTTTGTAGTCATTTCCTGCTCCATCGCGTTGACTGAGATACGATGGAGACGGAAGTGGAGAACAAATTTTTACAAGCAACTAAGATGATATTCTCGTCAACGGGACAATAGTGGACGTTGAGGGCGGCGAACAGGGTGGTGGTGCCGTTGCGCTTGTAGTCGTGCCTCATCGTACCGAGCCGCCCCTTCTTCATCGGCAGGCCGGGTGGGTGCGGTCGAGCGCCGGATCTGGCTCTTTTCATCGACCGACAGAACGATGGCATGGGCCGGCGCATCGAGATAGAGGCCGACGACGGCGCGCAACTTGTCGACGAACTTCGGATCATTGGAGAGCTTGAACCTGGCGCCAGCGGTGGGGTGCGAGACCATGCGCCTTCCAGATGCGCCTGACGGCGCTGGCGCTGATTGCGGCGGCTTGCGCCATCATGTCGGCGGTCCAGTGGGTCCTCTCGCCCGGCGGATCGGCAAGCGTCAGTGCCACGACGCGCTCGCCGACATCGGGACCGAGCGGCGGAATGCGCCACTGTCGCGTCTTGTCGCGCAGCAGCCCGTCACAGCCTTCCGCGGCAAAGCGCTCCTGCCAGCGCCAGACGTCGGTCTTCGACTTGCCGATGCGGCGCATGACCTCGCCGGTGCCGACGCCGTCGGCGGGCAAAAGCACTATCTCGGCGCGCCAGACATGCTTTTGCGGGGCGTTGCGATCCCTGATCAGCGCCGTCAGACGGACGCGATCGGCCGACGAAACGGTGAACGATCTTCCTGTGCGCATGCGCCAGACTCGCACGCGCAGGCCAGAAAGGGAATCTCTGATTGGACTCCTATGTCAGGCGGGAACCACTAGACGCCGAGACCGCCGATGCAGACATGTTTGGTGTCGAGATAATCCACGATGCCCTGGAGGCCGCCTTCCTTGCCGAGGCCCGATTCCTTGACGCCGCGGAACGGCACCTCCGGCGTGGTGATCAGGCCTTCATTGACGCCGGTACTTCAGTCCTTCCATCACGCGGAAGGCGCGACCGAGATCGCCGGTGTAGAAGTAGGCCGCGAGGCCGAACTCGGTGTCGTTGGCGAGCGGCGTGCCCGACCTGAGACATGGGTGACGTTTTGTACCGGACACGGATGAAGTGCACCCCTCGGGTGAGCGTTTGCTCGATAATATCCACTGAAGTGAAGCAGTCGGTCTTAATGCTGGAACTCATGCCACCCGACCGACCCGGGAATTCGCAGCAGCGGCGCCGTCGAGTGCAGAACGAATGCCGTCAACCAAGGGGTCGATCTCGCTTTCGGTGATTATATAGGGCGGACAGATTCCAAGCACTTCTCCCATATTGCGGATCATGACGCCGTGCTCGCGGCACCGCCGCTCGACATCGCCGATCCTCAGCTCGGGCGCGAAGACGCGACGGGCGCACGATCCTCGACGATCTGAACCCCCGCGATGAAGCCGCGGCCGCGGGCTTCACCGACAAGCGGATGGTCGCCGAGCGCGTCCGCGAGGGCTCCATGCAAGTGATCGCCGAGACGACGCGCCTGGGTCACGAAATCGATCTCGCTGTAGATCCTGATCGCCTCGGCGGCGACGGCCGCTATCACCGGATGACCGGAGTAGGTGAAACCGTGACCGAACACGCCGACCTTGTGGGCCTCGTCAGCGGCGCATTGATAAATCTTGTCGAGATAATGACGCCGCCAATGGGCAGGTGACCGGATGAAAGCCCCCCGGCGATCGAGAGCATGTCCGGTTCCATCCCAAATGTCTGGCTACCAAACCAGTTCCCGGTGCCTCCGAAGCCGCAGACCACCTCGTCGGACAGCATGAGGATAATTTCTCACTTTCTTGCGAAGATCGGGGGTGTCCACGGTCATTCGTATTACGCGAGATCCGCGAGGCCAAAAACCATCATACCAGAGAGGCGAAACTGCTATCTAGGTGTTTAGATGCAAGAAATTAATCCTGCATTGTTCCCGCACCAGGAACACCCGAGAGGATACCAAGCAGTATTGAACCTTGTTGAAAATGCTCTCGGCGCGCTGGGCGTTATAATTTCTCGAAGGCGATCACAAGGACGTCGCGATAAGCGTACGGCATTTTCAGGTTTTCGGCCACAATCGACGATACATCGTGAAAGGTTTCGCGGTCGTTGCAGATCACAAAATCATTCGGGGAGTTCATTTCGACCTCGCCGAGGAACTCCTTTGAGGCGTCGGTGATCATGCTCATGCCGCCGGTGACGTTGACCCGCCCAATCATATAGCAAGCAATGAAGTCCACCCCGTCCTGGTGAAGGCCCTCGGGTGCCGGTTTGCCATTTACACCATCGCGCGCGACAATCCGGTAGGGATGGATCTTGATATTCCAACGATCATGTCGGGCGGCTTCACATAGAATTCTGCAGAAACCTGTCAGAATCTTTTCTAAGACGGGATGGTCTATAAAGGAGTTTTCAAGGGGCTCGAAGTGGCGCTTGAAGCCGCCATTCAGATGATTGACACTTTTTGATTGTTCGTAGGGGGCGTGGGGTAGGAGCCTAAAGATTCCGTCAGTCGCGTCATATTCAAAAGCGCTATAGCGCCGGTAACGATATGTTCCGCCGTCACGCATGTATTCATCGAGAAGAAGTCGATTCCAATGGTCAGCAAAGTTCTTCCAGGCTGCATCAATTTCGATGCCAAAGCAGGCTTCGGCGCGCTCGCCTTTTGAAAACCACCATCCATTTGTCACCAGACCGTCAGTGCATTGTTGACTGAGGTTGGCCGGCGCCTGGGGTGCGTTGTTTTCCACGGGTGTCTCCCTTTTGGTGACTTGGCGAGGACGGAACGCTTTGGACAACGCTATGTGGGTTGCGGCTTGGTATTCCCAAAGGTCGCGGTCCCTAATGTATCTCGGCGTCCTGGCTCGGATCGACCGAGGTAAAAAGCGTGTGTGATCGACTATGTAGCTGACGCTCCCGCTAACGCCCTCGAGGGCGGATGCAATGGCCCGTTCGCACATCTGGTGAATAGTACTGCCCCATGCACCTGAAACCGCCTCTTGGGACCAGGCTTGCTCAAGCCCTTGCTTCAAAACGATTGATGCCACGTCAAGAGAAGCGGTTTCGAGGTGACGCAGCGCGTCGAAGATAATGGCCGCGGCAGGGGCCTCGCGGACTTCGAGAACCTTTTGGCCGGTTGTGATGTGTTCAAGCCCGACAAAGCGGCCGTGCCCGAATTTGCCGACCGTGTTATTCAGGAACGGGATTGCGTCGACCAATGCAACATCACGGTCATCAATTGACACGAGACTTCCGTCTGCAAACCCGAGTTTGATCTCTACCGGCTGCTCTGCGGGAATGTGGCGCGTCCAAGCAAATGCCTCCTCGGGGATGGAAAAGTTCTCGGGATCTTCCAAAGGCCCCGACTCGAATTCCCGACACCAGAGGTTTTCGTCCGCGCTCCACGTGCGGTCCGCCACAAAAGTCGCTCCACACTTGGACAGGTCGGAGGTCTTCTGTTGTCGGGATATCACAGAGCATTCATACGGACTGCCGAAGTTGCCGGAAAATCCTGAGCGCTTAATGCTATTGTTAAGGCGCGGAAGACTGTTTTGAGAAAGGTTTGCTGTATGAAGAACCAGCCGTGAGTTGATTGACCTAGCATGATTAACAACCAAAGATGCGATTATGGGACGGCTCAACGAACTGCTCAACGGATAGATGCCAAGGTACTTGGCGTGGGCTCGAATGGCTGATTTCACGCCTTGTTCGACAAAGGCATCCCGCCCTTCGAGGCAGACAAAGCGCGCGCCGAACATGGCTGCCGTCCGTTCCAACAAAGGCTGATCGATGCGCGTTCCGACATCCGCTGCGACAGCTTCAATGTTCGCAAAGCCAAGGCTTTGCAGCTTGTAGAGAAGATAGGTGCTGTCGAGACCGCCGCTGAACATGGTTGCAACTGGTGCGGTTCGGTCCGGAAAAGCCTCCAGATCTTCAAAACTCGAAATGCCGCCGATGGCGGGTTTGGTGGAAGCCAAGATGGGGTTCATTTGGATGTCCTGCTCTCAAACCAGATGCCAGCAAACGTCGCAGCGAGGACGAGGCCTGCGCCTATCAAGCTCGGTACTGTCAAAGGCTCATTCAGAAGAAGGTGCGCTAGAACGAAACCAAAAAAAGGTTCTGTTCCCATCAAGAAGCCAACCCGTGTCGGTGTGGATTTTCTCACTGCGGCATTTTGAATGTAGAATGCAGCGAGGGTGCAGAAGAGTGCAAGGAAGGCAACAGCGCCCCAAAACTGAAGGGTGGCCCTCACAACAAGGCCTGAAATTCCGAACTGAGCGACGGCCAAAACGAAAGTAAGTGTTGCCACCGTCGATCCTTGGATGGCCGTCAGGGCTGCAGATGAAATCTGCCGGCCGGCCAGAAGGCGTTTGGTGGAAACGACCATAACCGCTCGCAGAATCGCGGCCCCCAAGACAAGCGCGTCACCCGGGCTGAACCTGCTGATCCCGCCAGTGAGAATGCCGACACCGATGCACGCTATGGCAGCACTTGCCAAAATGCCCGTAGGTGGAAGTCGCCGTGATAGCCCATAGTCGATGCTCGGCGTGAAAATCACACAAAGCGATATGATCAAGGCCGTGTTCATTGCGCTTGTCGATGCAACGCCGTAAGTTTCAGCAATAAAGATGCAAAAAAGTATTGTTCCCAATGCGAAGCCGCGGATGAAATCGCCCCAGGAGACCAATGCGATCTCATGTCTTGCAGCCACTGCCGTAATGATCGTAGTAATCAGGAAGCGATAAAGAACAAGTATCGAAACCGGCGCGTAGAACAGTGCGCCTTTCCCGACCGGATAGCTCGCCCCCCAAACGAATGCGACTCCCAGCAAGGCTAGATCCACCGAGAAAGATGGCGTCCGTGTTTTCCTGACAGGTATTGGAGAACTTTCGAAAACGTCCACCTTCAAAGTTTCCTTTGTGTTAGCCATCCACCCCTGCTGCGAGGGTCAAACAGATCAGGTCGTTCAGCCTCTTGGGCGATCCGTGCCGCGGCGTACTTGTTTTTGGTAACGCAAGTGCCGTGCCGATTCGGAAAACCATTGCTAGACAACAACCTGGTCGCCTTGATAGTTCGGCGGTTCATGTCCATTGTTGTCAGAATGCCGACAATGACTTCAACTGCAGGGATCCTACCGGCAGGGCCTCAAGGCGAACACGCGGCTCCAAGATGCCGACACGATGGCTGGTTCAGCCATGCTTCGACAGTTGCCTGTTTTTTCAGTTCCTTTGCTGTTCGTGCGCTAACCGCAACGCTCCATACTAGTCTCGCGTGGCTGTCCCCGTGGGGTGGGCGGCAGAAAGCGATTAGGCCCGCTGAAAGAGGCGAACCGCATCCGAAGGATCGTAACCAAGAGAAGGACCTGAAGCGAGAGCGAAGGTTGCGGGAGGCCGCGGCGGGCCTAAAAGGCAATGCCGACCGCCCCAGGAAAGGCTGACAAAAACCGCAGCGGCCGACTGTCCAATAGGGTGCGCCGGGCCAGGGCGAGCCAAATGGCAGGGGCTGCCGGGGGACCCTAAGAAAAGCCTGGGTTCACGAGCACCCGGCGCGCGCCATCAGGCGGCCAGCTACTTGGAGGGCGGGTGTATCATGCCTGTTTGTCGGGCCGAACCAGATCCATGTGGCTGACGCCGAGGGCCAATGCCAGTTCATAGATCGTGATAATTGTCGGATTTCTTCGGCCTTTCTCCAAGCCGCTGATGTACTGCTGACTGAACCCGGAAATCTCCGCAAGCTGCTCCTGCGTCAGGCGCTTCCTTTGCCTGATCCTCTGCACATTCCGTCCGACCAACTTGCGCATATCCATGCACGCAAGCCAGCGGATCAGGCGGCTTGAGTTTATCAACTATAATATGTAATCCACATTTAGCAGGCACAGGGCTTCGCGGGTCCATTGGCCGGAGATAGAATTAGCGATGTTGCAGCCCAGATCGAACACGCCGTTCGCCGACGAGGTCCCCTGGTCGGACCGCATTACAGCCTACGACAAGGACCACTTTACAACCTATATGAGGCTCCTGGACGCCTCGGCCGACAACGCCACTGAAGAGGAAATGGCCAAAGTGATCCTCGGCATTGATCCGGCACGCGAACCTGAGCGCGCACGCAACGTTCTTCGCAGTCATCTCGACCGTGCAAACTGGGTGGTGACGAGCGGCTACAAGGATTTGTTCGCCAGTTGACGAAATGGGCGGTGCGGTCGCTTCGCTTCAAGCAACGAAGTCGCGCAACCGCCATGCATCGACGTATCACCACAGCGCGGATGGCCCAGCGCTTCGCTGTCTCATCATTTTGTCCTCCGCTCGCCAATGGCTGCTTCCCAGGAATGGGTGCGGCGGCGAATCATGACAGGAACGGGTCCGCCGTCTGAGCCGCACCGCATCCGAAGGGCCGGATGGACAACCTACTGAAAGCTCACAGCTGGCTAAGGGTTGCGGGACGCCGCGGCGGGCCTAGAAGGATGCGGCGCCACCTGCTGAGAAAGGCACAAAACAGAGCGAATTGCGAGAGTCTAACGACGCGCTAGGAGGCGCAGCGGAATGGTCGAGACGCCAGAGCCAAGAAAATCGGGGCTCGACCCACCGGCACACGGCACGCGCGGTGATGGGCGCGGGCGCCCACTACGTGCGCAGGCTCAACAGAATCTCACACGGATCAGCATCGAGGGCCGCAGTTACGTCGAGAAACTCAATGACATCGAGACGCCGTTCGCCACCCTCATATTTCGCCACGAAAGATTGCGGACGACCAAGCTTCTCAGCCACCTGCGCCTGCGTCAGCCCTTTGACATTGCGCAGTGAGATCAACTGGGCCAGAAACCGCTGGTGGCGGGGAGATCGAAGAGATTTGGGCATTTAGGTGAACCGGCAGGTAGAGACCGGCTCAGCGACTAATCCCCGTTTCGGATTATCCCATTTTGGGATATTCTGCCTTGGATCCAGCGATCAACATGCGAGGTTCGCGGCAGACATGAATCAATCAACGGGAACAGATAGGACTCAAAGCTCAACACTGCTCGACGAAGTCCCTTGGTCTGACCGTCTTACCGCCTACGACAGGGCGCACTTTACCATCTATATGAGGCTCCTGGACGCCTCAGCCGATGAGGCGCCCGAAGAGGAAATGGCCCAACTGATCCTCGGCATTGATCCGGCACTTGAACCGGAGCGCGCCAGGAAGGCGCTTCGTAGTCATCTCGACCGTGCGAACTGGATGGTGACGAGCGGCTACAAGGAATTGTTCGCCAGCTGACAAATTCGCAGTGCTCGGTCATAGAAGCGTTCCTGTGCCATTGGTCAGGCTGATCGGGGCCTGCACCACAGACGCGCCGGCAAAATGGACCCGGTGGCGAGCACAATTCAGTTCCCAGGAAATCGGGGTTTGGCAACTGTCCGAGCGTCTGACGTGATAGAAGGTTCCGCTCTGTCTGGATGGGTATTAGCCCGGAGCAGCACTCCATATCGTACCGGCGCTCGACGAAGGGTCCACCTCTTCGCTTTCAAGCCGCATAACCGATAGCCATCGCCCTAAGTCAAGGGTTAGAGATTACCGGCAGGCAGGTATGCAAGCGGGCCATCCTCGGAAACTATATAACCGCACGACTAGCTGTGAGCTTTCGGGAGGTTGTCCATTCGGACCGGACCGGGGAGACTGGAGTTACCAAGCTTCAGCACTCACCGGAGGGTCCGAATGAACATCCATAAGAATGCCCGTCTCACACCGCTGCGTCGAGAGGAGATGGCGCTGTCGGTGATAGAAGGCGCTTTCTCCAAAGCCCATGCGGCGCGTGTCTACGGCGTGTCGGCCAAGATCGTGGCGCGCTGGGTCGAGCGCTACAAGTCCGAAGGGCGGGCCGGCATGATCGACCGTTCCTCGCGGCCCGCCAATATGCCGCAGGCCACCGCTGCGTTGATCGCCGAGCGCATCATGGCGCTGCGGCGGCAACGTTGGACCGGCAAGCACATCGCCCATGAGGTCGGCGTCTCGCCCGCCACCGTTAGCCGGGTTCTCAAGCGTGCCGGACTGTCGCGGTTGCGGGATATCGAACCGGCCGAGCCGATCCGACGCTACGAGCGCGAGCATCCTGGCGAGATGATCCATATCGATATCAAGAAGCTCGGTCGTTTCGAGCGCATCGGTCATCGCATTACCGGCAAGCGCACCGGCAATGCCAGCTCGCGCGGCAGCAGTTGGGAGTTCGTCCATGTCTGCATCGACGACGCCTCCCGCATCGCCTTCTCGCAGATCCTGCCCGACGAGAAAAAAGAAAGCGCCATCGCCTTCCTCAAGGCGGCGGTGGCCTACTACGCCAGCCTCGGCGTCACGATAGCCCGCGTCATGACCGACAACGGCTCCTGCTACAGATCAAAGGCCTTCGCCAAGGCCTGCCGCGATCTCGGCCTCAAGCACGTCAGGACAAGACCCTATACACCCAAGACCAATGGCAAGGCCGAGCGCTTCATCCAGACAGCACTGCGCGAATGGGCTTATGCCATCGCTTATCCGACTTCAGATCACCGCGCCGCAGAGTTGCCGGTCTGGCTGCACAGATACAATTGGCACCGTCCCCACGGGAGCCTAAAGTCCAAAACACCTATCAGTCGCCTCGCTCTAACCGAGGACAACCTGTTGAGGCTCCACAACTAGCTCGTCAGCGACGACACACCCGCTCGAGCACCCATAGACTATGATCACCGGCGCGGACTGGAAGAATACGGCTGCATCGCCCGAGCCGGCGGAACAGAAGATCTCGGCATCCAGTCAACGCTCGATACAAAGCGCGCGATCGAATGGCCCGAGCACAAGGGGATCAAAAAGCTTCTCAGACAATTGAGGACCCTTCGGACCCCAAAAGGGCTATAGCCTGATTTTGGGTTCGCACGCCTAGCTTCTTCTTGGCATTGTCCAAATGAAAAGCGATCGTGCGTGGCTTGATACCCAAGATGCGGCCGGTCACCCAGGCTGAATTACCCCGCGCTGCCCACCTCAGGCACTCATATTCGCGGGATGTCAGCGAAACCCCATCCACTGTTCGATCGCTCGGCAATTTGCGGCGAACGCAACGATGAAAGCAGGCCGCCATCAGTTGAAGAGCTTGTTCGTACCGCTCAGCGACCCGAAGAAATACTGGACGAGGCTCATCGGCGGCAAAAGTAACCGCAGCGATGCGGCCGCGGAGATCGACAATTGGGATCGTCAAACCGCAGCAGATGCTGAATTGAGCCGCCTCATCGAATAGCTGCTGTTGAGCCGGCGACATTTTATCGCCTCCCAAATTCGATCCCCAGTGAAACGGGCAGCCGCCATTTCGAGCACGCAAGACCACAGGATCGAGTTTCTCATACTGATTTTCCAGATACTGTCTGGTCCAGCGGGGTGGATAGTTTGAAATTAACCTCGGTTTGCCGGAAGGCCGTGCTGGCAAGGAGAGGTAGGCAAAGAAGATTAGGTCAAGTCGTCCGGCCGCCTCAGCCATGGCATCCCGGAAATCTGCCTCATCGATACTCTGTGACAGTCTTTCAAGGAATGTCTCGAAAACAAGTGGCATGTGCCTCGTCATCGTCGCGCTCGATTCTTCCTCTTTCTGCACGCCTTCCGGCTGCGTCGTGTATGTCCCGACAAACGTGATTGAATTCGCGGGCGTCGCTGGGCTGACCGGGCTCCAGAATGCTGCCACACTTTCGATCTTCGTCGGTCATCCCAATCATGCTGGGCTCACCCGATGGGCGTCTGGCAGACGCCTCATGATCTCAACAGCTCAATCAGAGAATCTCCATGCATTAAATCATGACCGCCCCTGCACCGACCAAATCAGGAGAAATCATCCTGCGCTGACCAAAAGCCATCATTGACCCCAGCTTTTGCAGGAATTTGGGTCGGCATTAGCATAACAATTCGGATAGCCGCTCATCCCCCACCCGGGGCGCCGTGATCCGCAAAGAAGTGTTGCGATGCTTTCTTTTCTTTGATAGGCAAATCGTCTCAACAATATTAAAATGCCTTTCCTTGTGAACGGGGTGGCGTGTGAGTATCGTCCTTCTATATACCTGACGTGATAAAATTCACCGCAATGATTATGGCCCGCTGCAATGATGTAAAGGGCACGTCTAAGCTCAATCTGCATCGGAACGTGCAGATGACCTTTACCAGACCCTCGATCCCGCACGGGCCATAATGATACTGATTACGTGGGTCAAAAAGGGCGCCCTGCCGGCGGGGAGGTACACCCGCAGGGCGCGCCGCACAGAGGTCCTGGTCGTTGGGCAACAGGACAGCGGCGGCAGAACTGATTCGGTTACAAATCGTGACTGAAATAGCCCGGAGCATGCTCAAGATCAGATATCTGGAATTCAACAGTTTTGGGTCTGCTCGGCGCAGTAGCGCGCAGGGACATGCCTGCCTCCGGACTCGCTCCTTCGCGATCGCAAAATCATACGGCACCCTCGGCCTTCAGCGCGCGATAGGTGGTATCGACCGACTTTACCGTCGCGTCGACAATGATGTCGATCTCTTTTCGGGTAATGATCAGGGGGGGGGCATAACCGAGGATGTCGCCATGCGGCATGGCCCGTCCGATGACACCATTCTCAAACAGAGCAGCTGCAGTGCGCACCCCGACCTGAAGGTCGGGTTCGAATGGTATCCTTTGTTTTGGGTCCCGCATCATCTCTACGGCCGACAGGATACCCACTCCGCGAACTTCACCAACGATGGGATGTCCCGCCAGCTCGGCCTTCATCCGGTCTTGCCAATACGGTCCAACATCGCGGACATGCTCCAGAATATTTTTTTCTTTAAGCAGTCGAATATTGGCGAGCGCGGCTGCGGCACAAAGCGTGTGCCCCGAATATGTCCAGCCGTGGCCGAGTGCGCCGTGCTTCTCAGTTCCTTGTTCCAAAACCGACCAGACACGGTCGCCAATGATTGACCCGGAGATGGGGAGGTAGGCGGAACTCAAACCCTTTGCGATGGTCACGAAATCCGGACGCATGTTATACAGGTGGGAACCGAACTTCTCGCCGGTTCGCGCGAAGCCACAGACCACTTCATCCGCGATTAGAAGGATATCGTATTTGTCGAGCACCGCTTGAATGGACGTCCAGTACCCTTTGGGGGGCGGCACAATACCTCCTGTCCCAAGTACCGGCTCTCCGATAAAAGCTGCAACCGTTTCCGGTCCTTCGGCCAGGATCAAGGCTTCAAGCTCATCGGCACAGCGCCGGGAGAACGCTTCCTCGCTCTCCTCGACACGCGCCTGGCGGTAATAGTGCGGCGTGGTTGTATGGCGCACCAAATCCAGAGGCAGGTCGAAGAAATTGTGAAAGAAGGGAAGGCCAGTTAGGCTACCCGTGACCAATCCAGACCCGTGATAGCCGCGATTTCGCGAGATGATCTTTTTCTTTTCGGGCCGGCCAAGAATGTTATTATAGTACCAGACCAGCTTGATGTTGGTTTCGTTGGCATCGGAACCGGAGAGGCCGAAATAGACCCTTCGCATGTTCTGACCGAAATACTCGACCACGGCCTCTGCCAACAGGGCGACCGGCTCCGTACCTTGGCTGGCATAGACGTGCGCGAACGGCAATTCGTGTGCTTGCCTGGCAATGGCCTCGGCGATCTCCGTGCATCCATATCCCATGTTGACGCAGTAGAGTCCTCCGAAACCGTCGAGGCTCCTTCGGCCTTCGGTGTCCCAGATATAGACGCCTTCCGCACCGGCCATAATCCTATTTGGCGTTTCGCCTCGGCTGTGCTTGGCCAGATGCGTAGAAGGATGGAAGACGAAGCTTCTATCCTTCTCCCGGAGTTGCTCGGTTCCCAGATTGCTCAAGCGCATGTCCCTCTCCTCGCGATAAATTGGCGGAGGGCACTCGGCCAGCCACCTGTTTAGCAAATAGCATACCGGAAACGTCCCTTGAGTTTCTCGGGAATGCAGGTTATTCGCCGTGAAATTCGCGGGATCGGCCCGAATTGCCGTGAAAACTAAGGCGTCACCTTCGCCTTAGCCGAGGGTCGGGGGCGCGTCCTGCAAACACGAACAGCTTACGACGCGCATGCGCCCAGCATAGTGCCCGATTAGCGGGCGATATTGACGGATGAATAGCGCTCGGGACGCTGTTCCCGCCGGCCGCGCGAGGCACGATAGAGCGCCGGCGGCCATGTTCCGCCGAACTGCCGGTCATCCCTTACATTCTGACGGTCCGGATCGGTCTTGCCCTTCCCAAGGGTGGTAATGAGGTGATCAGGGGCAAAGCACATTCGCCTCGATCAGCAGGCAGCGGGTTCCGTGCCGCGGCACAGGCTCCAACCTGGTTGGCCAGCGCTGAGAGGCTGAGGTCGTGCCCTCGCGCATATTGATAGCTTTGGCGGTGCGGCGGCTGGTGCTCGGCAGACTTCTCGAAGGAGCATAGCCAGAAGGTTCGGCCCGGCAAAGACGCGCGGCGAGAGCTCCTTGCCATTGACATCTTGATTCGCAGCCGACCAGCGCCGCCAAGTTCTATCGTCAGCGTGTTGCCTTTCTTGCGATCGCAAATTCGTGGTTGCTGCGCAGGGCGAGCCGAGCTGCGGCTCGCAGGAGGGGGCGAGCCGACAGAATTGCGCGGCCTGAAAAGCTGCCTCCATCAATGCTGGCCGCTCGTGCAGTCTCGAAACGCTGGATCAAGCCTCAAACATCGAACAGCCGCTCCTTTTCCTCGCGAAACCAGCGCCCTCGCGCGACATGATCTTGTCTGACGATCCGACGCTTCGAGCGGGGCTCCTCTAATAGGTTGCACATGACCTGCAGCTTTCAGCCAAACTCAGCAAATCGGACGTCGTGCTCTTCTTATCATCGCTCGGCAAGCTCGGAACACGCTGGCGGACGTTGCTAAGGCTAGTCGCCGCCAGCGGATGGCGAGGATGTTTGGGCGGCTAAGTGCTTTTAGGTGGCGATTATAAGCCGAGATCGCGATAGGTGCTTTCGCCATAGCTCCTGGCGCCATCGCCACGCTGAGCGTTTGAAAGCCGATGAAATTCGCTCGGCCAATTGGCTAGCGCGTGCTTGATGGCCTTCATCTTGAACGGCACGTGCACAACACATTTGTCCCTGATGATAGGCGGACAGCTCACATCTTGTTGCCGCGAGCCGTTAAGGTTTGCTGCGATTATCGGCAGACCTAGATCAAGAGCCAATTCCATTTCCCAGCGCACGAAGCGAAAAAGGTTTTTCGTCTTCTCACCGATCAGGACAAGTACCTGGCTCGATCCATTCATTCTGTTGCGAAGATTGCGTTTAACATAATCTTCGTCCTGTGCTCGGCTCGTCATATTGTCCAGATCGTGAGCGTTCGCGAATTCAAAACTCACATTCTCGCTGGCGTTCCACCCTTTCATAAAGCGGTATGCCCAAGCGTCTTCATCGCCGTCAAATATTACATAGGTCGGATCGCTGTATGCCATTGTTGTCTCTTAGTTGTTTTGACGAGCAACCCACTGGGTGTGCTCCCGTGAGAAAGCCAGTTCGGCTTCGTTCACCGCGGCGGAGAATGCCTCATCCGAGTTGGCGTCCGTAATAAGGTCGGCAGTCAAGCCGATCTCGTGAGCTGTCAACGTGTAAGCCGATGCCAATTCGTTAAATTTCTTGATCTGGGTCCACCCAATAAGGGAGGCGGCGATGACAATTAGCGGCTCGGTCGGCCAGCCTGGCATCGCGGGGTCAGCGATGCGTACTACGATGAACGAGAATCCCAGAGCGTATGCAAAAATACCAAGGCCCATCCAGACTTTCGCGGACCTCTTGTTCGAGCGCGCCTTCTTCTCGTACCACTTCCGTTGGTCGCAGATTCGTCTCTGCAGATATAGGTCTTTTCTTTCTTTTAGCGGGGAGTCCCTTATCGACATCATCTGGTCGGTTGTTTGGGGGGATGCTGAATCGGTGCCGCTCAACGCGCTACCAAGGTGACGATTGCTATCAAGGATACCTTCCATGAGCTTTCGAAAATCAGCTCTGGCGTCAGCGGCGCGCGCGTCATCGAACGGCTGTGCTCGCATCGCGAAGCGCCAAGTCAATGTCTTCACCGACTCTGCCAGAGCTCGAGCCTGATACCAGACCTGCTCGGGCTTTGTGACCGACCGGAAAATGAGGACTCCCATTGAGCAAAGAAATACCGCAGCATAGACACCGAAATAGGCTTTTGATGGCGACAAGTCCAAAGAGAGCACCGACGCTAAAAAAAGAAGAACGTACTCTGCCCGGATCAGGCGCAGAAACGTCGCCTGCTGCTCGTTGGATGCCACGTCGGCGCTATTATAGAGTCCAGGATATTTCATTTTTGAAGCACACCAGTCTATTTTGTGGCGGTAAATTCTTTAAGCCAGGATTTGGCAAACGTGAGGTTAGCAGTCGAGCTTACAGAGCCTATTCTTGAGCGAGGCGCGGTCCCTCTGTTCATAAACAGGAATGCAGGTCCTGTCCCATCAATGTAAGGGTATAGGCCCAAAAATTCTTGCCCGGAGAATGTTTCCGAAGAATTTTTTGCCACGGGCAGAACCGCTACCGCGGTCCGAAACCCATCGAAAAAGCCAAGCTCCCAAGGCATCCATCTGGATCCTGGAGAATTGTTTGAATGCACATAGATTAGCGTCTTTGACTGCCTCATACGGGTCCGCAGCAACTCGGCGGTGGCCGAGGAGACTTTTGTGCGGTCCAGTTGTGAATCTTCGACCCAATCTACGTAAGCAGTGAACCCAAGCTCCTCGAAAATTCGCTTCACACCGAGAACGATCTCTGCGTCCTTGAAAGAATGTGACAGAAAAACGTCGAATGACGATCTGGCTGTAGCTGCGGCCGTCTCTTCCTTTAGAACGATCGATGCGGCTCTATGTCCTCGACTGGCATTCGCAACTCTTTTCAGCTCTGCCTCGGTCAGTAGCACTATTCAAATCCCCCCATGATCTGTTCGCAATCTATGAACTTGACGCCCATTCGATTAAGCGACCCTTGTCTTGTGAAAACTGGCACCATGCTCTCCAGCCGGTAGCGCAACCTCCACCTTCTCAAAGACCACGTCGGGTGGCAGGAGTGACCGGCCTTGTCACCCACCTACGCGATCCCGGCACAGCCATGCTCCTCGCTTAGAAGGCTGCGGAGACCAGCAATGTCAAACAGGACAGACGATCTCCTAATCTCGAACAGCAACGAACTTAGGACGTAAAAACGCGATCTCCGAATGTCCGCAGGCGTCGAGGGCCGGGTTGGTCGCCAAGGCCGAGCGGGCCAGCTTGCACTCCCGCTACCCGTCGGCTTGCCAAACCCTCGCTGTAGATTTCGCCCCCTACACGGATGCGCTGACCGCGACTAAGCTCAATCGCCACTGATCGCCAATCCAGGGCGAAAGTTCCCCCCTTGAAGTAGCGGTAGAGGCATTTTTCGGCACTTCGCATCTTAGATATGGACGCCTCCTCAACCAGGCACGATCCGGTTTGGCTTCTCGCCGTAACCGTGCTGGGCAAGTGCGTCCGATGGCTGCTTCGATCCTCTCCTGGAATAGATCGGTTCCAGATTGCTCAAGCGCATCGTCCTTGCTCGCGATCAACTGGCGGATAGCGCTCGGCCACCTTTTTCCAGCAATTAGTATACCGCAAATGTCCCTTGAGTTTCGTCGGAATGGGTGCCTTTTGCCGACGAATCTACGGGATCCGTGCCAAACGCCGTTGAAACTTAGCTTTTGGGTTACCGTTGCCTCAGGGCGGACAAAGGTATCGGTGAATTGGACTTCACTGGTTTCGTGACGACAAGGCTATAGTATTGATCAATCCCCAAGCCTGCCTGCAGCAGTCCCTCCATGAAATCCTGATAGGCGGCCATAGAACGAGATGCGACCCGCATCAGATAATCCACGCGCCCCCCAATTGCCCAGCAGTCCAGGATTTCCGGAATGTCTTGGATAGCAGTTTCGAAGTGTCGTTGGTCCTCAAGACGATGACGATCCAGCACGACCTCCACCATCACAAAGATCATGCCGCCGATGAGGGCAGGACTCAGCCGCGCATAAAATCCCTCAATAATCCCCGCGGCCTTGAGTGCTCGGAGCCGCTCCGAACAGGCGGACGCCGAAAGATGAACTCGTTTTGCAAGCTCACTTTTTGAAATCCGACCGTCTGCCTGAATTTCGGAGAGGATCCGCAGGTCCCAACTGTCGAGTTGCACGGGATCGGGTTTCGACTTCATAACCTATGCTCTCAGCGATGACATCGCGTTGTGTGCCGATCAATTCTATCATCAATTGAAACGAGCGAATGTAGCAGTGGAAGGCATCCGTTCCAGGCCCGAGATGTGCCAGAATGGGGTACGAAAATCAGCTGAGGGTGAGCGATCCGCTGAGAAAAGCTGCAGAAGTAATTTGGCTATCGCCCCAACGCCCAACGGGGCAATGGTGCAGCTGGAGAGAATAGTCGGCGGCGGCGGAGACCATGATAAATAGATAACCGATTTTCTTGAATCTCGCTGCCGTACTTGATAGACGCGCGACTGCATTCGACCCTCGATCGCATGGACGGCATACTCAATGCAGTATTCACTCGCACATTCAACTATTAGGGTGAATTGAAGGCCTTGCTTGGCCGGCTCGCCGAGGCGCAGGGCACCGCAAATGCCGCTCGTCTTATGGCTTGCCCGATAATTTGGCGCTCGGGTCTGGCCGAAATCGCCCAACCGGAAAGACTCAAACACCGATGTTGCGTGCGATGCTGTCGGCTGCCATACGCTTACGCCACTCAAGAGGCCCGGAATTGTGAATGGAGTTTCCCTCAACATCGACAGCCATGACGACGGGCATGTCCTGCACATCGAATTCATAGATGGCTTCCATGCCCAGGTCTTCAAAGGCGACAATCCGCGCCGCCTTAATCGACTTTGAAATCAGGTACGCAGCGCCACCCACTGCAGCAAGGTATGGCGTTCTGTGTCTTACAATCGACGCGATGGCCGCCGGTCCCCTCTCCGCTTTGCCCACCATCGCGAAAAGGCCGGTTTCGGCGAGCACCTTGTCCGTAAAATCGTCCAAGCGGCTGGAGGTTGTTGGACCGGCGGGTCCAACGACTTCATTCCTCACTGCCCGGACGGGACCGACGTAGTAGATCACGCGGCCCCTCAGATCGACTGGGAGCGGCTTGCCGGCATCAATCAGTTCGACCATTCGTTTGTGGGCAGCGTCACGGCCCGTCAGCATCTTTCCAGAAAGCAGGAGCGTTTCACCGCAGCGCCACGATGCCGTCTCTTCCTTCGTAAGCGTATCTAAATTGACCCGCCGGACGCCGGCTGGGTTCAATTCGTCGGCTCCGATGTCGGGCCATTCGCGCAAATCGGGCGGCTGGAGGCTGATGGGTCCAGAGCCGTCCAAAGTAAACTTCAGGTGCCGGTTGGCGGCGCATTGCGGGATGAGCGCCACAGGCTTGGACGCTGCATGAGTAGGATAGGTCGCAACCTTGACGTCAACGACTGTCGTCAGACCACCAAGGCCTTGGGCGCCGATACCAAGCGCGTTGATCCGCTCATAAAGCTCAATCCGCAGCCCCTCTTCTGCGCTTGACGCCCCCCTTGCGATCAGTTCCGCCATATCTATGGGCTCGTTCATGGCCTCCTTGGCCAGCAGCATCGCCTTTTCAGCGCTACCACCGATGCCGACAGAGATCAGTCCAGGTGGACACCACCCGCTGCCAAGGGTCGAAACGGTATTGACCACCCAGTCGGAAACGGAGGCGGTGGGATTGAGGGTGGTAAAACGTGCCTTGTTCTCCGACCCGCCGCCTTTCGCGGCGATGGTGATCTCAATCTGGTTACCTTGCACCAGGTCGACATGGACAACTGCCGGTGTGTTGTCGCGGGTGTTGACCCGTCTAGCGAGGGGATCCGCAACGATCGATGCCCGAAGGGGATTGTCCGGATCGAGATAGGCTTGACGTACGCCCTCATTCACAAGATCCGCGAAACTGGCTGTTGACTTAATGCGGGCATCCATGCCGACCTTTGCGAAGACAACCACAAGTCCGGTGTCCTGACAAATCGGGCGCCGCCCAAAGGCCGCCATGCGGGAGTTCAGCAGAATCTGACCTATGGCATTCTTCGCCGACGGGCTCTGTTCTCGCGTGTATGCGTGAGAAAGAGACCGGATATAATCTGGAGGATGATAGTACGAGATGTACTGAAGGGCGTCGGCGACGCTCCTTGTGATGTCGCTACCGGCCATGGTCCGTGTTCTGTTTCCCACCGGATTTTATCCAAATGAACCGAGGCCATTGACCATTTTCAGAATCTGGAAGCTTCGCACCCCCTGCTCGCCGCCTTCATATCCATAGCCGCTTTGTTTGACTCCTCCATAAGGGGCATCAGCGGAAACCCCTTTCAGGTAATTCACACTAACAGCGCCCGCAGAAAGACCGCCCACAAGCCTCTGTTGCGTATCGGCCGCGCCAGTAAACAAGTAGGCGGCCAGACCGTACTCCGTGGCGTTGGCTTCATCGATCGCCTCTTCGATCGTATCGAAAGGAGCCACGGTGAGAATTGGTCCGAACGGCTCTTCATGAAGCACTCTCGCTTCCTTCGGTACGCCAGTCAGGATGGTTGGCGGCCAGTAAAACCCCGGTCGGTCAAGGGGGATGCCACCGGTCTCGATTTGGGCGCCGCCCTCTACCGCATCTTTGGTCAGGCGTTGCATGGCCTCGATTCGCCGCGCGTTTGCCATGGGACCCATCTGCGTTGCAGGGTCATCCGGTGGACCGATCCTGATTTTTCGGACCGCCTCCGTCATCCGGAACAGGAATTCCTCATAGCGGGATCGGGCGACAAGAATCCTGCTGGGCGCATTACAACTCTGGCCCGCGCACTCGAATTTGTATTCCGAAATAGCCGGTATCGCCGTTGCCAGGTCGGCATCTTCGCACACAATAACCGGGGAATGTCCACCGAGCTCAAGGATGCAGCGCTGCAGATTATTCGCGGCCAGTGTGGCCAGCTGTTTCCCAACAGCGGTCGACCCCGTGAACGTCAAGACTTTGACAATTGGCGAACTGAGCAGATGCCGTGATATATGCACAGGAACACCGAACACCAGGTTGACCACGCCTTCCGGTATCCCTGCTTGACGCAAAGATTCCACGACATGGACAGCCACGCTTGGCGTCTCTTCGGCCCCTTTGAGGATCACCGGGCAGCCTGCCGCCAGCGCGGGGGCGAGCTTGCGGGCGATGAGAACGGCTGGATAGTTCCACGGCGTAAAGGCAGCGACGACACCGAGGGCCTCCGGGACGATCATCCTGTTCGGACCCAACGGAATCGGGGTCGACAACTCATCGGCATGCCGGCCATTCCATTCCAGCGTTTCGACTGCGCGCGCGTACTCTCCTGTTGCTTCGGCAATCGTCTTTCCCTGTTCGGACGACAGGTCCCTGGCTGCGGCGCCAGCTTTCTCAGCCAGATTGCTGGCGGCAGAGACGAGGATCTCGCCACGCTCTTTGGCGGGGCGTGAGGACCACGCCTTGCGGCTGCGTTCTGCCGAAGCAAGAGCTTCATCCAAGTCTGGAACCGTAGCCGAGGCCACTGAGGCAAATACCTTCTCCGTCGCCGGGTTGATCACCGGCAAAGTGGCTCGGCTACCACCGGCTCGCCATTTGCCATTAATGAAGAGCTCGTAGCTCCTGGCGTGGGACATCGCGGGCTCCACTTGTGATTCTGGCCATGCGAGCGCCGTTTCAATTTTCGAAGCCGCTGAGCTCGCTTGAGCCAGTTTCATCGCGATGGTCGCAGCGGGTCAAATATCGATTAGTGCCTAAATCCATCTGGAATCCAGATCGATCTGTTCCGACAGGAAGGAAGTCATGCCGTTGTTTACAGATCGATGGTTCTCAGGTCGCGTCAGGAGCCGATGCTACCCAGCCCCGGCTCTCAATCAATTCTCTGGCGACCTTCGGAATGAGCTTGCGGACCGCAGAAACGGCCGCAGAACGCTCATCTTTGGGATTTACAGCAAGCACCACGGAGCGGGTAATTACCGGATCGACTATCTTGACCGTCCGGACCAGCCCTTGAGAGGCTTCTTTCTGAACGGCAGACGGGGCGAGAATAGAATGCGCTTTTCCCTCTACGACCATGTTGATGATCGTTGAGAGCGAGTCCACTTCAAACTTGACGTCCATCGCGCAACCGTGTTGTGCGACGACATCAGCCACCGAACGCCTGACATTGTTGTTGCGCATGGGAACCGCCAGGGGGAATGCATGCAGGTCGGCCAGAGATATCGCATCTTCAAACGGTGGCTCGCCGGACGGAACCACCAGACAAAGGTCTTCGCGCGCTAGCACAGTCATTCGCCCCACACTGTCCGCAGTGCGGTACAGAACCGCCAGATTGAAGCGTCCAGCCGCCATCCATTCCTCTAGCGGTCCCGTCATACCCTCGACCATCTTGAGGGACACCTTGGGCAGTTCGTGTCTTACCGTCTCAAGCAGCGGACCGCTCAGGACGCGAGCAGCTCCAGACGGAATGCCAATAGTCACCTCCCCGGCGGGGGAAGCGGCTGTGTTGGTCAATTCCACCTCGGTAATTCGAATTTCTTTGAGAATCGCCCGCGCCCGCTCCAGGAGTTTGGCTCCTGACGCCGTCACGCTCACGCCGGTCCTGTCGCGTATCAGCAGCTGAGTGCCGAAGCCTTCCTCCAATTGGCGCACATGCAGACTCAGCGCACTCTGGGCGACATTCAGAAAGCCAGCGGCCTTCGTGAAACTGCCTGCTTCGACCACGCCAACAAAGTATCTTAACTGCCTGATTTCCACGGGTACTCTTCCGAGGGCGGACTGCAATGATGTAATCTATCTCGAAATGTGATGGCGCGACAGCAATAATTGCAGAGCGACATGACGCCTAACTGTCGTGTCATCTCAGTGTGGTTTGACCAAAACCGTAACCTATGTGTCCAGAATGGACCCAACCCGCCGAGGCTTCAACCGGCCAACTCGGCGCCCTGATCCATGGAGATGATTTCTCGGACCCTTCGAATAACCGGTAGATCGACCATCTTCCCGTCCAATGTGAACGCGCCTTTGCCTTGCGCCGTCGCATCTTTTTCGCCGCGAGGACACGACGGGTCCCTCGAGTTCTTGTGCGCTTGGTGAAAAGCCCCATCGATGTTTAAATGGATCGCCTGCGGCCCCACGAAGTTATCATTGTCTAAGAATCGCCGATGCTTCCTATCGAGCCGAGACTGCCGCATGGGGAACAGAACGGAAAGGTTCGGCGTCAAAAGCAGGTCGAGTTCTGGGGCACCGCCAACAGCTGCACTGAAGTCTTCAGTACCAAGCGCCATTGCAACCAGCGGCGCTAACAAGATGGGAAAGGAGGTCATTGCTATTGCCGCTGGCGGACTTCGGCCGGCCACCCCATTTCCTCTTCCGAGAGGTGAATTGTCCAACCAACCCTGCTGACTAATGACGAGCATGATCGTATCGTCAACGTGTCACAGAATTGCTTGCAAGCTCACGGCCTCAGCTGGGCCAACGAACATTGAACTCCGTGGACGAAGCCTGGACCCGTCGTCATCCAAGTCAATCCGCGCCTCGATGAGGGGACAGATCCTCAATTGGTTCAGCTGGCTTGCAGTATTGCACCTAGCAGTCACGGCGAGGACTGGGATTTGCGAAGAAGGCATTCTCGCAGTGCGGCCGTACGGTACCTCATTCCTGGCACACTGGATTAGATCGCTGGCGACATTAAGATCAGGTGTGACCGAGGTGAAATTTTATGTCGAAAACCTGAAGGCAGGGCGTCAGGCAGGGCGATTACAGAGATCCTATCGGACATGTCATCGCAGTTTCATCCACCATTGCTCGACCGAGGCGACACTCATCGTCCCATCAACCTAATCCATTGGTCGATCACGCCGTTCACGACCCTTGGCGAAGAAGGAATCAGCAGCCCCTAGGCTCAATTGGAAAGCGGGGCGGGGTCCATACGTATCTTCGTTTCCGGGCACCTCATGCTAATGAAGCCGCGACAACAGGTTGGTTATGCACCCAGGTGCTGGCCAATCCGGCTTGACTGGAAAGTTTCATACCCAGGCCTGGCACAGGCGAGCGTGATGCCGCTCTCGCTATGTTGGACCGCAGACGCCGCGACGGCGCATCGACTGGCGCTGGCGAAGCCTAGGACGCGCCAGTCAAGGACCTGCAAAGAGCAAGATCACGCCGCGCGTTGCCTTCAACGCCCATTTGAGCAGAAAGCAACAAGCCTCGCGTATAGCGATCGATGACCGCACGAAGCGCCATCCGGGCTATGATCTCAGTCAGCACTGCCCTAAGGGGTCAGAGGAGGGTTCGGTCAGTCAAGACCTCAGACGGCATGGCCAAGGTCAAGCTGCGAGGATGTGCCACCGCGGGCGCGGCATAACTTGGCGGGCTACAATTTGGTTCGCTTGCCCAGGCTGCTGGCAGCGCCGGTAGTCGGCCGCGCCGGACTGGCACCTACGTCTGGTCCATGAACGGTTGCTTTAGCAAAACCGAAGTCCTCGCCAAAACTCTTCGCCGACGTGCGACGACCGCGCCGGTGCTCGTTCCGGGGTCGGCAAGACGAAGACAGGCCTACTCTGGATTTATGCCCGCGATGACTGATTAGGGAGGGAGCGGACCGCCGGGCGTCTTATGTCTATGCGCCGGACCGAAAAGGCCCAGCGTGCGATCGCTCATCTCGCAGGCTCTCTACCGGAACTTGCAGGTCGACGGCTATAGCGGGCCATCGCTTGCTGGCCGACGAAAAGCGGCTTCACGCTCGCCTTCTGCCATGCCGCGCCCGATCGAGGCGCTAAGAAGGATCCGCGAACTCTAAAAGATCGAGGATGACATCCGTAGCCGAGGCCAACGAGGCCTTGCTGCACGCAGGCAAAAAGTGCTCAACCATCACGGCACTGGACCCAGGGCGGCTAGAGAAGCTCGGCCAAATCAGTCAGAAGACCAAGCTCACAGCGGCGATCCCCTACACGCTCTCGCGCTGGGAAGCGCCTCTCGCGCATCCTGGACGAGGCCATATCAAGATCGACAGCAACGTGGTCGAACGCTCAATCATACGCAACTCTTTTTGCAGCTCCGGCGGTGGCGCTGAGCACTGGTCAGTCATCGTGTCGCTGGGTGATCGCCGGGATTGGCCGGATAGCCTGAAGCTAAGGCCGTCGAGCCAGACCCTCTGACCTGCCACTGAACTTTCAACCAGTGGCGATTAGCCTCGGCCGTTTCTGTTATGGCGCGGTTTGAGCAACGGGCGGAGGCGCGAAGCCTTCATTGAGTGCAGCGTCGGAGCCGGTTGCGGCGAGGGTTCCGGCGAAGACCGCCGGGGTCAAATAGCGAGCGAGGAATGCGGCCTCACGGTGTTGAACAACACCAGGAAAGAACACCCACAGGACCGAGGAACGCAAGTTTCTTTATCCGTGGCATCCTTGGGCCGGGCGTTGTGTTCACGTTCATGAGGTGATCGAGAACGCCGACCGGGAGGTTTTCCGCTGCAGTCTCTCCCGCCACGCCTCCGATCGGTGGCTGGAAGTTCCGGCCTGGATGTTTGATCGCGGTCTGCACCGCGTGGCGCATTGCCCTGCCCCACATATCGATCCCAGAACGCTTGGCGTCTTGGTGACACTGCTGCAGGACCCGACGGCCAATTCCCACACCCCATCGCAATTGGAGGATTCGGGCGCAGCATCGGGTCCTCACGAAGCGAACCGGGGAGAGGTCCATACCGCGCCAGCCTACGACATATCAGTTCGATCTTCTCCAACCCGCACGACGCGCAGACCGCGCAGATGCCGCCATTCGCTCGCGCAGCCGCCGTAAGGCGCGAGATGCTGGCGCTGATTCCGGGTGCACACGAAGGCTACGTCGGCTGGGAAAGGCGGAAGCGATCCGCAAGATGGTGAGCGACCACGTGCCCACGAGCCGGCATCACGGGGCGCCCAAGCATGGCGACGCTCTGCTCGCCGACCTTGTCCGCTGCCGGCGCTGCGGCCGCGAGCTGACGGTCCGCTACACGGGAACCAAGCACAACATTCCGCGCTATTCCTGCTGGCGTGGTCTGCTTGACAATGGCGAGCCGCGTTGCATCGCCTTCGGTGGACTCGCGTCGATCGAAGGCGTTCATCCTCTGCCGGACGGTCCATGGGTCTTCAGCCGATCAACGCTTGACGAACCGGCGGCTCAGCGCATCGTTCATCGCGCGCGGCAAAACCCAAAATACCCCATGGGATCGCATCCAGATCAGCAAAACCTATTCACTCAAATGACATAGACAGATGAGTGTTATGAACAGGATTTAGGTCCTGCCTCCATTCGGCAGTGGCACTGCGGGCGTGGTCGAGGCCGAAGAACAGGCCATCGTTCAACAGCTCGTCTCGCATTCGGCCGTTGAGGGAATCGCGTAGCCATTTTGCATCGGCTTGCCCGGCGCGGTGTAGTGCCATTCGCTCCTGTTCAGCCGCTGATAACAGGCCAGTCAGTTGTTGCCCACAAGAATCAGGATCTCGTGGGCGCGCCGCACCACTGGCGGATCTATCATTTTGCCATTCAACGAGAATGCGGACAGTCCACGCGTGGCGGCATCATTTGCCGCCGCGACAACTTTATGGGCCCACTCGAGCTCCTGGGCGCTTGGCGAGAAAGCCTCATTGAATATGGCCACCTGTGTCGGATGGATCGCCAAAGCTCCGGCAAAGCCAAGCCGCCGCGCCCGCACCGCGGCCTCACGAAGTTTATGCGTGTCCGAGAACTCGCCGATGCTTCCTATGAAGCCCAGCGGGAGCAAGCCGGCCGCGCGGGCGGCAAACAGAACAGAAAGGTTCGGCGTCAAAAGAAGGTCGAATCCTGGGGCGCCGCCAACAGCGGCGCTGAAGTCTTCAGGGCCAAGCGCCATTGCGACCATCCTTGGATGCGCCGACGCAATGGCCGCAAGCCTTTGCAAGGCGCCCGGGGTCTCAATCTGGGCAAGGAACCGGATGCCTCCCTGCGGAAGATTTCTTTCACGTTCTAGTTCCGAAACCGCATTCGCGATCTCTATAACCCACTCTGCCGAATCCGTCTTCGGAAGAACCAGTGCGTCAACACCCGCCATCACGGCTGCATCGAGATCGGCCGCCAAGGCGCGCAGACCATGATTCACGCGGACCAAAACAGATGCGCCTTTCCGGCCCACCTCTGCCACGCATTCAGGAAGCTGCTGCCGTGACTCTCCTTTCCGATCCTGGGGCACGGAATCCTCCAGGTCGAGAATGACGCCATCTGCGCCCCGCTCATGGGCCGTCTCTACAAAGCGCGGAACGTGAACAGGAACGAAGAGCAGGGATCTCCAGCGCGGTACAGACATCGCGCCTTCAACGGCCGCAAAGGTGTCCTTGATCATGGAGACGCCTTTGCGGCCGATTTTAGCGCGGGCGCTGCCAGTGAGCTTTCTAGGCGGCCGGTGCGCTGAAATGATCCGAGGTACACAGGCATTTTGTAAACCGCGAGCAGTCTCACCTTACTGAAACGCGCGCTCACGCTGACGCGGCTCTTTCGCGCAAAAGCGCCCGCACCTCCTCGCGGACAGCCTCGGTATGAGAGCCAAGAGCCGGGACTGGGCGAAGCGAGGGGAGCTCCGAGTTGAAAATCGCCGCCGGCGCTATCGTCTCGACGGCTCCATCGGGTGTTCCAACCTGCACCCTGCGAATGTGTGGATGCTTTGAAACATCCACCACTTCGTTCAGTCGGCCATATGCCAGGCCGGCCGCCTCGAGCTCCTGCATCGCATCGTGGCAGGATAGTTCAAAAAACCGCTGTTCAATGATCTCATCAAGTTGCGCACGATGAGCGAGGCGCTCCATATTGTCAGCAAAACCAGGTGCGCGTGTGAGCCCGGACTGCTTCAGGAATTTCTCGCAGAAATTCACCCATTCGCGGTCATTCTGAACCGAAAAGATGACCTCTTTGCCGTCGGCACAGCGATAGGCACCATACGGCGCGAGCGACGGGTGTTTCACGCCTGCGCGTACCGTCTGGTAGCCGCTGTAATCATTTTGCAAAACCGGCACGTTCATCCAGTCGGCGACGGCATCAAACAGTGACACCTGGATGCTGGTCCCTTCGCCGGTGACCTCGCGGTGGTACAGTGCCTGAAGAATGGCGCTGTGCGCTGTCATGCCCGCCGAGATATCGCAAACCGAGACCCCTACACGCGCAGGCCCCTGTTGGTTGCCGGTGATAGCGCATAGACCTGTTTCGGCCTGGACGATCAGATCGTAGGCCTTCAAATGGGAATACGGCCCTGACTCCCCGAAACCAGAAATGTCGCAGGTGATCAGCCGCGGATATCGTCGACGCAGATCAGCGGACGCGAACCCCAGTTTTTCTATGCTGCCCGGCTTTAGATTCTGGATGAAGACATCAGCACTGGCAATGAGCGTGTCGAGGACGGCGCGATCCGCCTCCAACCTCAGGTCTAGACAGACCGACTCCTTACCCCGGTTGAGCCAGACGAAGTACGCGCTCTGCCCCCGCACCAGCTTGTCGTAGTTTCGGGCAAAGTCCCCTTCGGGCCTTTCGACCTTGATCACCCGGGCGCCTGCGTCAGCAAGGCGAGACGATGCGTAGGGAGCTGCAACGGCCTGTTCGACCGCCACAACCGTGATGTCCTTGAGACTGTTTAGCATCAGGGCGCTTCCTACGCGGCTTTCAGGTTTTGTGCCCGACGCCGATCAAGCATGGCGAGCAACCGATTTTGTTCGTTGCCTACAATGGAAAGACCTTCGTCGATGCCCATGCCAGGCTTCGCGAGCATCATGTCCGCCTGTGTTGCCACCGAAATGTGAACCGTCGCTCGCGCGGAGAGATCCGTCTCGCTGCAGCTGCCTCCCACATAGGCGTCCACGTTGTTCTCTTTGCACAGAAGCACCGCACGGGCGCTGTCGGCGATCGAGCCCACGTCCGGCGTCTTGATCTGCACGAGATGGGTCGCCTTAGCCTCCGCAAACAGACGCACATCCTCTAAGGTGTTGCAGCGTTCATCGACAACGATGCGCGCACGTGACGCGCGCGCATTCAGAATGCCGACGATCTGCCCGTAATTTTCGACCTGCGCCGGCGTAGACCCGAAGTCGGCTGGCGATTCGATATTCACCGTGAACTCCGGAACCGCGTCAGCAACCTTACTGATGAAGTCGGCGATGCGCTGGACGTCGAGCCCGATCTCCATACCGATCCAGCCGTACACATCGAAATGCAGCACCGGAGAATAGTCTGGTTGGCCGATTTGCTTGACGCGGTGCGCCACCCATTTGACGAAATCCAGAAAGGTTTCTCCCCCAACGCCGAATTTGCTACGCGAGTTGATGAGGCCATGCGGGATCACATCCACCCCCTTCAGGATCATTTTATCGACATTGATTTCGCGCGCATCACCGCTCTGGCAATAAATTGGGACACGACGATGCGGCATGGATAGGCAAAATTCCGAACAAACCACCTCCGCCATGGTACGACGCGCAGCATGGGCAGCAGCGCTTAAAAGGGCTTGGCTGACCCCATATTCGATGCATAGTGGGAGTCGTTTCCCAGTATGGAGATCGAAGACACTGGAGCAGGCTGTCAAAAAGCTGGACGCATCAATGTTTAAGAGCCGCGGGACAACAACACGTGACGTGAGATCCATGATGGCTCCGACGTCAAACAGGGGGTCACGCCCGCCAGCCCCTGAGTATTGCACTCCCATCATATCGCCCCAGGCGACCATATCGTCTTCCAGGACAAGCCCGACGCTTAAGCAAGCTGCCGGAACACGGATATCACGGAAGCCGGGCGTCAATGGCTCGCCGACGTAAACAAAACCGTCCTGGCCAACCCCTGCCCTAATGGCAGCTTGATCGTCATAAAAGAAGGCGCCGTTGCCGGGCGTGAGAATGACGTCTTTGATCTGCACTGAATTATACTCGAGTTTGGCCAAGCTATGAGCTGCGGCCGGATTTGCGCGCTCTGTCCTAAGTTATGCCCCGTTCGGAATCGGTTTTGCCAATATAAAGCCCCGAACGTGCCCATCTCGTTTTAAGATACGATAAAGTTGTTTTACGGGCGTCAGCGGGGACGGCACCGTCCGCCTCCCCTCTTGGTCGCGGTGCGCCGGATCGTCGCCCCTGCTTCCATAACAGAAGCTAGGCGATCAATCCGTCCGGCCAGCTCCCATCTCGGACCGCCACTTTCAACCATGGTTAGTATAAACCAAGCGATCAAGGATCAAGCAATCTTTTTGGCATGATTTTGGAAGACAGGATCAGCCGCTGATCGATCCGAGGAGCTGGCCTATAAGCTCCAGTCGAGGCCAGTGCCTTCATACCGGAGTTACTACAGCTGGCCAAGGCGCGGCTAATCTGTACCTCTAGTTATGCAGCGGCCGCGCAAGGATGGCTACCCCTTCATTGCGGTCGACATGCGCGCCCGATCCTATGGCTAGGACGATTGATGGCCCAGGCGCTCGGATGTCAATGGACGGAGCGGAAACAGAATCCATAGAGTGTAGGATACCTATAAGATCTCCCGACCTCACTTCATCCAACACAGAGCAGCGAGGTTCGAAGATACCCTGCGCGGGCGATTTCAACTCGTCTGATATCAGCGTCTCAAGGGTCTGACTGGACCTTTTGTTACGGAAAGACACGTCCTCGACTTTTCCTTCGACGAGTCCAAGCATAACGAGCGCGTTGCGAACTCCAGCTTCATAAATCGCTAGAGCTTCTGCGCTAACCGTACCACCGCCGAATTCCGCGCAAACGAATACCTTCCCTAGGCTATGTGCCCAACTGTCGAACATCCCAGCCGTGTCGTCATGTTGCCAGAGCAATGTTACGGGCAGCTTAAATGCCGCTGCCATTGCGAGCGTCTTAGCCATGAGATCCGCATCAGCAATTGGATGCGTGATGACCGCCGGGGGAAAATCCCACGTTGGGCCGAAGCTGTGCAGATCGAAAACGATGTCGGCATTTGGCAACAATACGCGTGAAACCGCATCCGCGATTCGTTCCGTAACAGACCCGTCGGCACGGCCCGGAAACACGCGGTTCAGATTCAAACCATCAAGCGGAGTATTGCGGCTCCATGCTTGAACTGCCAATGGATTAAGCACTGGCAGCACGATGATCCTACCACTGGTTTGCGCTTGTGGCAGCCACTCGATAAGCCGCCGCGCGACTAATGGCCCCTCCATTTCATTGCCATGATTCCCACCGGTGATAAGAAGGCGCGGTCCATCGCCCTTATTAAGACTAAAAACCGGAAGCGAGAACTCTTCATGGTCGGCGCCTCCCGGCACAACGAGGTGTCCTCTGCTCACGCCATGCGCATCGAGATCAAACGTAAGATGTGGTGCTTCGTTCATTGCTTAACCTATTGCGGGTGATCTGGCGACTTTGACCGGGCATATGGTCTTGTACACGGCTATTTTTTTCGCCTGGAACTATGCACACGCGGTCACCACTTCGCCAATATAATGTCCGAGACGGCACCATCGCGTTTTCAGATGACCAGGGCTCGCTCTGCTGACCTGTCCCTTGGTTCGTCACCTTGATCCCGGTGCACTAAGGGAGGAGGAAGGTCAAAGTCGCGGTGGGTAGCCGATTTCAGAAATCGCGCGATCAGCCGGTTGACGTTGGCTAGCTGTTCGTTGTTCAGACGGGCGAAGGATCTGTGCGATCCGGTCAGCGCCGTTGACCTCGAATTCCATCCTGGCGCGCAGCAAGAGGATCGGCAGGTCTGAGCTTGCTGGCGAGCAAGGCCGGCCGATCCCAGACATAGTCCGAATCCTTGATCCGCATGTGCCAGATGATAATTGCAAGAGCTTTACTGGTTTCCGTTTTGGACCAGGTGGCCATTTTATCCGCCCGTTGAAGCCCCGAACAGATGCTTGTCGCCAGTCCGTAGGAATAGGTCGGACGCATCATCAGGAAGTGGATCTGCCACGCCAGTTAGGCAGCGGCTTCCTGTAATGTTCGCTGCATGCTCGGTCGAGAACGCCACCAGACGGCATAGAGGACAAGCATCCAGATTAAAGGCAGAAGCATCAAAAGAGAAGCGACTGCAGCAATCGTCGGGTCGATTTGGTGGCGGATATTCTCCAGCATCTTCAAGGGCAACGTCCGCACCGACAGACCGCCGACCAAAGACGTTATGACCGCTTCATCGAATGACTGGAGGAATGCGAACATGGCGCCGCCGATCACTCCCGGCCTGATTAACGGCAGTGTTACGCGAAAAAACGTTTGCAGTGGTCCGGCACGCATACTCTTGGCCGCCTGCTCTAACGTCCGATCGAAGTTGGCCAACGTCGCAGAAACGATCACCACCACAATTCCAACAGCGCCGATACTGTGAGCGAGGGCGATACCACCCTTTGTGCCGATTAGACCAATCTGGATGAGACCCAGATAAGTCGCGATACCGACCACGATAACTGGAAAGGTGATAGGCGTGATTATGATCATTGTCAGCACGCCGCGAAGTCTTGCGCTTATTCGGCTCAATCCGAAAGCAGCAAGTGTTCCCAATAGAGTAGAAATAACAGCTACCTCGACACCAATCTCGACGCTGGTCCAAGCTGCTCCGCTCCAAGATGCATCGCCGAAAAACGAGCGATACCATTGAAGCGACAGGCCCGAAGGCGGAAATTGCAAAAATGCCCCGGAACTGAACGACATGATGACAACGATTATCCCTGGGAATAAAAGAAAGGCCATCACCAAAACGATAAAAACGATCGCGACGACTTTAGGCCATCGCCTTTCCGCCCCAGGCACGTAGCGCCGTCCCGTCCACCGTTTGACACGATAGGGACGCAGAATTTCGCTGAAGTTTCGTTTGATAACAAGAACAATGGGTAGTCGGGACATCGAGCCCTTCGGAGCTCGAGTTTGGCTTTGCTCTTGTTTGCCGGAGAGGTCAAGCCCGACCATGGAAAGCACCACAATGGCAAACCCGAGAAGGATGAAGGACGCAGCGGCAATGCGCGGAATATCGAACGAGCTATTCACCTCGGCCGCAATGAAGGTTGAAAGCATGGCATCGCGCAATCCCCCAAGTGCCGCCGGCGTGATATAGAATCCTAGGCAGAACACAAAAACTAGGAGCGAGCCACTCCGTGCGCCTGGAATGCTAAGGGGGAGAAATACACGCCTGAAAGCGGTGAAAGGTCCCGCTCCCATACTGCGTGCAGCAGCCATCAAGGACCGATCGATCCCCATCATCGCACTAACCAAGGGAAGTATCATCATCGGCAGCATGATGTGGACCATGCCAATATAGACCGCGGTTCGGTTATAGATGAGTTGCAGAGGTCGATCGATCAATCCGACGTCCAGCAAGATGTTGTTGATGACCCCGCGATCCCCAAGAATAACAATCCATGCGTAGGTACGCGCCAGCCCACTGGTCAAATAGGGGATGATCACGAGAGCGATGAGCGTCATGCGCAGAGTCTTGGATGCCGTGACGATCAGATACGCGGTTGGATAGCCTACGATTAAGCAGATGGCAGTTGCGACCAGACTTATTTCTATCGTTTGAAAGAGCACCCGCACATTAGCTGGCTGGGCGAAAAACGCTCCGTAGTATTGGAACGAGAAATCGGGGGCATTGACACTGCTTAGGAAAAGCAAGGTTATAGGGGCACCGAAAACCACAAGCAAAAGCGCGAACGCGGGCGCGGTTAACCCAAGTGGCACCTTGGCCATTCTGCGCAAAAGCTTCATGGATATCCCTTATCAATCGCTTATGGCGAAACGAAGCGAATGTCTGACCGCAGCCACGTGAGGCAAACCTCCTCGCCTGGCTGGAAAACAGGTTGGTCTGCCGCGACATGTTCCCGGACGATGAGAACATTGTTGCCAACGCGAACATGGTATTTTCGCAGAGGGCCGGCAAAAATCATATCGTCGACCGCACCGGCAACATATTGCCGCTGGTCCGTTTGAGCCCACTCCGCAGTCTTCGGAAGTACACTGATGCGCTCTGGCCTTATCATCGCAACGGTGCCGATTTGCGGCGCGTTGCCCCCTCTGGCCAGCAACAAGGCATCCTCGAGAATGTTCGCCTCACCCAGAAATTTAGCGACAAAGCACGATGATGGCCGATCATAGAGGGCCTCTGGTGTATCGATTTGCTCGACACGTCCTGCGCGCATTACAACAATCCGGTCTGACAGAGTAAGCGCCTCCTCCTGGTCATGCGTAACGCACACCGTCGTGATACCGAACTCCTTGTGCAAGCTCTTCATCTCGATCTGCATCTGCTCACGCAGGTTACGGTCGAGTGCGCCAAGCGGTTCATCAAGTAATAGGAAGGGTGGATCGGCAATCAGCGCGCGGGCTAGCGCCACGCGCTGCTGCTGACCGCCACTCAATTGGGATGGCATGCGACCGCCGAATTCCCCTAGATGCACGCGCTCAAGCATACGGGCTACCCGAACCTTCCTCTGATCGGGAGCCATGCCCCGCATTTCGAGAGGGAATTCCAGGTTTCGAGCCACTGTGAGATGCGGGAACAGCGCATAGCTCTGGAACACAATTCCTTGATCGCGCCGGTAGGACGGGACCGAAGCCACTGAATGGCCGGCGATCATAATATCACCCGAACTCGGGGCCTCAAAGCCGGCCAAGAGCATCAGGGTAGTGGTCTTACCCGAGCCGCTCGGGCCGAGAATCGTCAAGAACTCGCCGCGACGCACGGTCAGCGACAGATCCCTGACCGCCGGAACACTCCCGTACATCTTGGTAACACTGCTGAACTGAATTTGTGGCACCGATTGGTTCACATCTGCAGCGTCAACTTCCGAACGGGGGGCGGTATTCATTGCGTGCATGTTCACTGTGGCTCCTCCACCATCGCTGGCGTGCATTAGCAGGCATTTGCCGTACCTTCTGCCGTCGTACCCGATGCCGTGAGCGGAGAGGCTAGTGGGCTACCCCGCTCCCCGTCACATTTTCAGCATCAGTTTCGACTTTAGCCCGGTATGGAGTTACCCCGACCGGACTTTCGCACTTCAACCAACCCTACTGCAGGATCCACTCATTCCACCGCTGGATAAGCATCTCAGTGTTGGAAACACCGCTGGGGCCTACCTCATTGTACCATTTGCCGTTGATGGAAACGCTGCTCTTGATGTAATCTGGGTGGGTAGGGAGCTTGCGCGCAACTTTCTCGGGAAGAAGTTTGAACGCATTGCCGTTGCTTGGTCCCTCAGGAAACAATTGGCAAAATGCTGCCTGACGTTCCGCGCGAGTGGCGAATTCGATAAACTTCTGCGCAGCCTTCGCGTTGGGTGAACCCTTTGGAATGACCCAATAATCCCACTGCAGCTTCGCCTGGTTTCGATTGATCTCCGTCGCGGCGCCCTGATCGATCAACAGTAGAGCTCTTCCGTCATACGATTGAGCGATGTCAACGACCTTATCATGCAACATCTGTTGAATCTCTGATCCGCTGCTCCACCACTTACGGATGTGCGGCTTTATTTTGTCCAAACTGGCAAACACCCGGTCGATATCCATCGGGTAGAGCTTATCGGGAGATACACCGTCCGCTAACAGGGCCTCTTCCCAGGGTCCTTCTGAACCAAACTGGCCGGACACCAAGGTGCGAACGCCGGGAAACTTATCAGCATCCCAGAATTCAGCCCAGTTTGTCGGCCGGGGTTTATCAGCTGGGAATACGTCTGTGCTATATACCATATTATATGAGTAAATCAAATTTGCCACGCCAAACGGTTGCTTGGCAAATTCATAAATTCCGTCTAGCTCTTCTTTCCTGAACAAGGAGTAATCAATTTCTTCAAGAATTCCTTTCTTAGCTGCGACCAAGCCGGACCCTTGCGTAAGCGCCCCGACATCTACCGTGACATTGCCCGATTTTACCATCAACTCGACCTGTCCCATACCCATGTCGTCGGTGATTGGGTTGACCTTGATACCGGTCTCAGCTTCAAATGGCTTAGCGTAAGCCTCAATGTTAGCCTTTCCCCAATCGCCGCCGCCTAGCACTACGTTGATCTGGTTGGGTGTTTGGGCCGCAACGCGGCCCGCAATTGAAGACAGAGCGCCAGCCGCCATGGCGGTCGATGTCGCCTGCAGCAATCGTCGGCGATTTATTTCGTATTTCATGTCGTTACCCTCTTCTTGTGATCTCAGCCTTGATTAGCCAAGGTTGTTTTGCTTGGACAATGTCATGGTGCTAGAGCAGCCTCGGCCAAGTTGACCCAGTATCCAATGCCGTATGGCAGTGCTTCATCGTTAAAGTCGTAGGTTGGATTATGGAGAGCAGCAGTCGATCCATTTCCAAGCAGTATACATGCCCCCGGCCGCGCCTCTAGCATGTACGCGAAGTCCTCTGACCCCAAACTAGGTTTGACTTTGGGGTTCACCGATGAATGGCCGACCAGAGCACGCGCCACCTCTGTTGCCCGACGCGTTTGATCGGGATGATTGACAGTGAGGGGCTCCAGGCGGCGATGCTGAAACTCGACCTTCGCCCCGGAAGCGCGTGCAATATTTTCCGCGCACGCCTCAATCTGTTTTTCAGCGAAGTCGCGCAAAATCGGTGACAGTGTCCTGACTGTTCCGGCAATCTCCGCGCGTTCGGGAATGATGTTGTAAGCTTGTCCGGCGTTCAGCTTTGTGACGGAGATCACCAGGGACTCGGTGGGGTCCGTGTTGCGTGAGACTAGTGTCTGCAAGCCTAAAATGATCTGAGCTGCAACAACGACGGGGTCAATTGTCAGATGGGGAGCGGCCGCGTGACCCCCTCTGCCTTTGACCACAATATCGAACTCGTCGAGCGCGGCAAAAATCGAACCTTCGCAAATGCCGAACGCACCAACCTCCATGCCTGGCCAATTGTGCATGCCAAAGACCTGAGATATCCCGAAACGGTCCATGATCCCCTCCTGGACCATTCTTTGGCCGCCGCGGCCATCTTCCTCGGCAGGTTGGAAGATCAGGGCAACGGACCCTTTGAAGTTCCGGGTCGCGGCGAGGTATTTCGCGGCGCCAAGGAGCATTGCAGTATGCCCGTCGTGACCACACGCGTGCATCTGTCCGGACCTTTTCGACGTCCAAGGTTTGCCTGAAGCTTCGAGTATAGGCAGAGCGTCCATGTCGGCCCGCAACCCGATAGTGGGCCCATCTCCGAGTTGACCTTGGATCAACGCAACCACGCCGGTTTCAGCTATCCTGCACTCGATGTGGTTAATCCCGAAGGAAGCCAGCTTTTCCGCCACAAATGCCGCTGTGTCATTCACCCGATAGTCAAGCTCCGGATTCTCGTGCAGGTACCGGCGCCAAGTCATCGCTTCGATCTCGATCTCCTTGAACCTGTCAACGCCAACCATAGGCACGTTCCCGCATTTGAGTAATTTGGATCAGGCGCCGGTGCGTAATTAATGATCGATGCCACCGGTGTTTTCGTCAAATGCAGTTTGGATATCGTAACCATCTAGAACCGAGATAGCCCCGCGTTCAGGCCTCGGTGTTGGCGCCGGCGACTGCGACCCGATAACAAGCCGTTTGCCCTCAAATGGATAAGCTTCGGCCTTAGAGGACCAGCTGCGAAGTGCTGGCAATCATAAACTCTGGCTCTGCTGGCAACGGCCAATGGCAAAGGTCTGAGTAGGAAGAGCTGTCACCATCGCGACACTCCTCCCCCTCCCACGACCTACTTTCCAGGACTGCATGCGCTTTGCCACTCAATCCGCAAACCGCAGACCCTAGGCGGCGTGGACAAATTCGATGTTAGCAGGGTCGCTTTCCTGCGATCGGGTTGTTAGCATTGGGAATGACACTGGAAGAAGAGAGCGAACGAGCTACGTCGATGCTGATTGGCAAGGTTGTTCGCCGTGTCATGCGCCACCGCGATGGAGAGGTGGTGATCGAGTTTGAGGATGGCAGCCGATTTTTCGCGGATAGCGACAGCCCTCTCGAACTGTCCATCACCTTGGCGGAATAGTATATCCGCCTTACGGAATTTCGGACGTCGATGCGATTGACGTAGCCCAAGAGGATTGATTCAAGGCTGCTTTTTGGAGGCAGGTTTGAGCAGGGGCGATCTCACCGAAGCTGAATGGCGTGTTCTCAAGGGCTTGCTGCCCATCGACCCTGACAAACGCGGCCGAGGTAGACCTCCCAAGCAGAATCGTTCGATCATCAACGGCATTCTCTGGCGGCTCCGCTGCGGCGCTCCATGGCGGGATGTCCCGCCCAAATACGGCAGTTGGAACACCATCTATCGTCGGTTCCGACGCTGGAGCGAGGCCGGGGTCTGGGAGACCGTGGCGGTAATGCTCGCCGAGGTCATGGCGGACAGCGGCCACTACAGCATCGACAGCACCACAGTTCGCGCCCATGTCTCGGCAGCGGGCGGAAAAGGGGGACTCGTGCACCGGACGCCTTCCTTGCGGACAAGGGCTACGATGCCGATACCATTCGCGCCGATCTCGCCGAGCGGAAGATTAAACCCGTCATACCCGGCCGATCAAACCGCCGCGTGAAGATCGAGTATGACCGGGCGCTCTACAAGCAGCGGAACCGAATCGAGCGCATGTTCGGCCACCTCAAAATCAACCGGGCCATTGCCACCCGCTACGATCAATTGGCCAATAGCTTCCTCGGAATGGTCTACCTAGCCACCGCCAGATACTGGCTCAAATTTGTCCACGCCGCCTAGCATCACGCCCGATAAAGTGTTGGCGGGATTTCGCTCAGGAGTTCCGCGCCGCGCTCTGTCACGAGCACGTGTGCGCCGGCACCAAATAGGTAGCCACTTTCGCTGCACAAAATGTTTGGCATGTGCAGGGTCATGCCAGCTCGGAGTGGTTCATTTACATCGGGCTCCAGGCTTAGGTCGCCGCGCTCAGTCCAATTGATGCCAGTTTGGTATCCTGTTCGTTGGCGGAAGACGCCCTTGCGTCCAGATCGCTTCAACACCTCGCCCCCAGCAGCGTGAACGTCCGCCGGCGTAGCACCTGGTCGAATCGAGGAGACAAGGGCCGCAATGACCTCTTCAGCCAAGCCGTGCAAAGATTCGGTTTCGGGATGTTTGCCAAGGACTGCGCATCGAACCATTCCCACTGTATACCCGTGTTTCGAAGCCCCTATCTCCAGAAAGGCAGGTTCGTTGTTGCTGAGAGGATGATGGGTCGCTGGCGCATGGGGCAACTTCACTCGCTCTCCAAACAAAATGGTACCCGGCGCAAGCCCGATATCCCCAGCGGCGTTGCTGGGGTCGTTTGTTACCGCCGCAGCTAGGGCCGCTGCCATTTCGATCTCCGTAATGCCGGGACGAAGCGATTGCTGAAAGGTTCGAATTGCCACGTCAGTGAGTCGAACAGCATCGCGCATACACGCCAACTCAAGTTCTCCTTTCACTGCTGACACTGACGAGACCAGTCGGGTGACGTCAGTAATCTTCAGATCCGGGAGCTGGTCTTGGACTGCGCGCACGTCGGCGGGCGCGAGATTCCAGCAGCCAAGCTCGAAACCGACTCGCTTATTGTCCAGTCCGAGTCGACGCAATACATCGGCGCAGACCCTGCCAAAATCAGGCTGATGTGTATAGGTTTCAATTTCCTCGATGCAGCTATATGAACGTACTGCCTGCTCGTCATATTCTCGGACAACAAATATCGGGACCCGACCCGGCATCAGAATAAGAGGGAAAGGCGCGAAATATCCACCGCTCCCATCGTAGCCGCTGAGATACTTCAAGTGGCCGTGCGCCGTTACTACGATTGCGTCCAAGCCTGCCGTAGCAACCGCATCCAGCACATTGTTTTGCCGGCGCTCATACTCTGATATCGGAAACGGTACACCAGTCAGAGGAATTGCGGAGCGTGTCGTCGCCATATCTCACCTCAATCAGTGTGTCGTGGTTTGGTTGCGCAAAACGCGCGATCGCGTCCATGTTCGAAATTGAACAAAAGCTTCGCCGGCTCATGCGGGGTGACAATCCCCTTTCCTGGCGGCTAGCGTCAAATGCTGTTTTTATATCGGCTGCATCTCGCAGCGAGATGCGCATAGTGCCTTCATCGGCCGCTCAATGCAGGCAACGCTGGTCTCCGACAGCTTTGTTCTCGCCAGAGGATCGCCGACAAAGGCGCCGAGTTGCTCGGCAAGCTCGTCAGCCTCGGCCAGAAGAACCATGCTGACGACCTTGAGCTTGGCAGCGAGTCGGCGCGCCTTCGCATTCTTGCCGGCGAAGCCGCCGACGCCGGGGGAACTGTGCCGGCGCCACGCAACAGCATGTTTGCACTGATGTAAGGCCGCTGCGACACCAGCGACGGCTCTCCGCCGCCACCTCCGCATCTCGCTACCAGATGACACTAATACAAAGACTGCATTTGGCGCATCCGACGTGTAAGAGGATCGTGTCGCGCGAAGTGGTTAAGCTTGGCGGAACCGAATCGGTCGGAGCAATGAGCAAAGCGGCGGGCGCAGATGCGGATGTAGTTTCGCCGAAGACGTTTGCGCCGCTCAGGAATACGACATTTCGCTCAATCTGGTTTAGCCTCTCAAGTCTCTTCCCTTGGCTGGCTGATGCAGACCGTTGCTATCAGCTGGCTAATGGCAACGGTTCCGACCTCCGATCTGATGGTTGCGCTCGAGCAGGCTTCGTCTAACCTGCCCGCTTTCATTTTGTCCATTTTCGCTAGGGGTTCTCGCCGACAACTTCAGCCGTCGAAGAGTCATGTTCGCCGGCCGATGCCTAATGGTAATAGCATCCGCGATGCTACGGCTTCAGTGGTGCTGGGCTTTATCGCCCCGTGGATGATCTTCGGCTTCAGCTTCTTGATCGCAAGTGGTGCCGCGCTCAACGATACCGCCTGGCAGGCTTCTGTTGGCGATATTGTGGACCGACGCGAAGTTCCCGCTGCCGTCACCCTCCTCTCCATTGGCTTCAACACTGCACGGACCGTGGGACCGGCGCTCGCGGCATCATGATTGCGTCGTTCGGACTTATGACGGCTTTCGCTATGTTTACACTCACCTATATGATCCCTTTGGTCACCATATGGCGATGCAAATGGAAGGTTCGCTCCTCACTTCTCCCACGTGAGTCAATGAGGACGGCCATCTATGACAGGCTGCGCTTCACAGCGATGTCATCGGAAATCAAGACGGCGATCGCCCGCGGAACCTTCTTTGGCCTGTCGGGCATCGCCATACTCGCACTGCTGCCATTGGTTGTCCGCGATCAGCTGGGCGAAGGACCGCTCGCCTATGGCACCATCATCGCCGGCTTCGGCACAGGCGCCGTCATGGCTGGCGTCGCCAACAGCCTATTAAGACGGAGCTTGTCAGAAGAGCAACTAATGACGCTGGCATGCGTCGCCTGTGCGGCGTGCTCCCTTTTTCTGGCACTGCCTCTTCCATTGCGAGCGGCGTCCTGTTTCCCCTTCGCGAGGGTCGCGAGGCCGAGCCCGACCCTTTGGAGGAATTCGACGCGCCGGCAGTCGCCCTCAGTCTCAAGCCGAGAAGCGGCCCCATCGTGGTCAAAGTCGAGTACCTCATACTCGTGGAAAATCTAGAAGAATTCCTCGCCATGCGCGGGTGCCGGCATGTACAGAGTCGCGTTGGTGCTCGGCACTGGACTCTCCAGCGCAACCTTCAGGAGCCTGTGCTATGGACGGAGACATTCCGTACGCCGACCTGGACCGACTACCTTCGCCTGAATCATCGCCTTACCGAGGCCGACAAGGAACTGGACGAGAGAATCATCCTCCTCCACAAAGGAAAGCATTCTCCACGAATAACATTGTCAATCGAGCGCCCCACGAGTGCTCCACGCAAGCCTGAGTCATCAACGCCTTTTTTCCCCCGCCATTCAACGAAACGGCCAGCGTGCCACCGCAGGCTGAATGAAGATACATAAGAAGGCACGTCAACTGCTAACCACATCGGGCGGGCAACAAGCATCGCCGCCTTCGGGTATATGACAGACAGAATGTAGCGGACTTGAAAAATGAAAGGCGCTCACCCACCGCCAACATTTCTCGGCTGGTTCCCGGCATTCAAGGTCCTGCGGCTATACGCGAAGGCGGCAAGCCGCGTTGAAGTCGTCGATATTCAGTCGCATCGAAGGACAATGACGTGTTGCCCTGATGCCACTCTCTGCGAGGTTAGCTTGTTTCTCGGATGAGGAGACAGACAATGGTCTGCCCCCTGAAAGGTCCTCCCTGAGGTATGTGTCCATTCTTGAACTCGGCTCGACAATGATAGCGAACCCTGTTGACCGTCGCACTGTCAGTCTCGAATCAAGTGCTCTCCTACAGCAGATGCGATTATCGCCAATGCGTACTGGTAGCGCCCGAAGCGCGCGTTATCGGCAGCCGCCGAGGGCCGTGATGCGGCCGCGATCGAGCCTTGTAGTAACAGACGCGCTCTCCGGTGGTCGGGCCAGCACCTTACCCCTCTTCCCTATGGCCCCAAGGCAGAGCAATTGCCAATGCGGGACATCCCGCTTCTAAGTCTCCTGCAACATTATTGGAGGCCGCGACGGCCCTGCTCGTGACGATCAGGGGTGGTCGCCGCACACCAGCGGGATCATTGCCCCACAAGCGCATCCAGATTCCGGCCGGGCGTTCCGCTGTCAATATCAAAGTCGGCCGGCGGGCGCTAAAGTGTCGATCCTCACCTTGCCGCCAGGTGAGTTCGACCGATATGTTCCTGCTACAATGGTAAGCGGCCTATACTGTCGCATCCTCAACAGTCAGCGGGAGACAGGACGACCCTATGTTCGAGCTCCCTCCGTATGGACTCCTCTGAATATAACAAGGGCTTGTATTCGCCCCGTTGCCAATCGTGATTGAGGTCACGATAATGACTTGAGATCGGAACACCCGACTGACCTGGATTGTTAATAAAGAGACTGTCATCCCATGACCCAACGTCCATGATTATCCGCACTGACGGTCCTTCTGAAACAGAGAATTGGCCGCTTCGGTAACTCGAAAAATTGAGCGTTGAGCTACTTCCGCCGAGGGCTATGGCGCCCAACGACCATTGTTCAGACGTCAGTGCCTGCAGAGGGTGGCGCAAATCAAGCTTATGTATACTGCCCCATGCCCATGAGGCAGAATCGTCGCCAAATCGACATATGCATTCACTCCAGGCAGAAGTTAGGGATTCCATTATGGAATGCTTCAACTTTTCACTAGGCTCTGCCTGTTCGAGCCAAGAGGCTATGGCCGAAGGCTGTAAAGGCACGAGCAGTGCCAACACTTCATCGTCAGCGCTTTCTAAGCGAGCTACTGTCGGGCCAAGGTGTTTGCTAAGCCAAATCTCAAAGAACGCGGCGGCTGGCGAACTCGCATCCAAATGCCGGTCCCAGTTAGAAAATAAGTGCAACGCAGGCATGTTTGCAACCGAACCGAGAAGAGTGTCTAGTTTCGCAAGAATACGAACTGCTATCGGCGAATACACCGAACATTGCAGCGACATGCAGTCCCGCAACGAGATCTTCTCTGATCGTGAGAGAGTTGTATGAAGGGTATCATGTCTGCTGCTGTCAGACCACTCGTAGCCAAAAGCAGGATGCGATCTACTCCATTCCTCCGGAACATTCATTGCGTTGGCAGTGGCGACAAAACCTTTGGCGGGGTTCATCTCGAACGGCCCATCGTCCGGTGACAAATACCCTTCCCATTCGAACCGACCGTCTCCTGGAACCGGAAGCAGGCCGTCCCAATTTCTTCGGACCGGAGCCGCACCTGACGGTTTCCACGCAATTACATTCGACGTGTCCGCATAGATGTGATTAACTGAAGGACAACCCCAGTTTGCTAGACTGGAGGTGTATTCTGAAAATGTCTTAGAGCGCATTACGGCCAAGCTGGCCATGTAAGGTGCCATGCCGGGATCCATCCATACGGTTCTCAGTGCGAAGGCGCGGTCTTTTTCAGCATTTTGGTTTAAAATGGGTCCATGGCGTGTGAACTGAAGCTTTACCTCCTGGTCGGTGTGGGCGCGAACTGGAATTTTCTCGTGTATAGTCTTCACCTGCTCCCAGGCCCCTTTATATAAGTATTTATTTCCCTCACTCTTGGTTTCGTAAACATAAATATCTTCTTGGTCAGCGCCGAAAATAGTCAGACCAAAGGCGGCTGTCCCGTTGTGACCCATGGAGATTCCTGGGATCATAGGCTCTCCAGCGCCAATTACATCGAGCCCGGGCATACTCAGGTGTACAAGATACCTGATGGACGGAAGGACGTGCTTGCGATGCGGGTCTAGAGCAAGGATTGGTCGCTCCGTTGTGGTTTTTGTTGCGGATATGGCCCAGTTGTTTGAGCCCTCTTGGAACACCGTCTGCATGATCTCATCACTCGGTGTTACGCGGGTCCAACGGTCAGCTTCCTGAAGACTTGCTGCAAGTCTTTCCCTCGAGAATGAGACGGGACAGATTGCCAAGCGAAAATCCTGCAGTACTCGATCTGTCATAAAGGCGAGGTCAAGGCCCTCCGCTGGTCGTGGCGCTATCGGAGGTGACAATTCTTGTCTCAACCTGTCGAGGCGGGTACCTCGTTCCACACCTGCCAATGCCATCACCCTGCAGCGCAGAAGCTCCGAAATCGCATTTCGGGTTAGTGAGTGCGTTCGCACGCGAACGACGTCTTCGGGTTTCCAATAGTCGGGAGTGTGACCGAGGAGGCCAAACTCGGGTGGCAAGGCAATCAAACCGTCATGGCAACTGTCTACGTAGGAATTGATCCCCTCGGCAAACGCTGAGCATATCTCTTCGGAATCCGGGCCGTACGCCTGCCATTCTGCACTCATGGCTCCGCGAAATAAAAAGAGACGCGCCGCCCGATCCTGCTCCAAATATCCGGGGCCAAAGTCTCGTGACAGGAGACCGAGACCTCGTTTGCGCGCAATATCAATTTGCCAGAGGCGGTCTCGAGCTGCATTCCAACCCTGCGCGAAAAATAGGTCGTGCAAGTTCTGAGCCTTGATATGAGGAACCCCCCATTTATCAATGTCGATCGTGACCTCACTCTTAAGCTTGTCGGAGCTGTGGCGGTCGAAGGTTATGTTCTTTAACATGTGTTGATCCGTTTGGTTCACCCAAAGATGGTCGGGAATCTGCCAGAGGACGACGTCTGCAGATTGTGGTCGGTTGCGGGCAGAGGGTTGAGGCCGCACTCTTGCAACCTGATCATGTGTGGCGAGCCAATCCTCAGCGCGCCTGGACGCGAACTGGCACGGTGGGCTGCGCACAAGCTCAGCGGGATCCTACTCTCGCGCTTCCGGGAACGAGGCGCTTGCCGAGAACGCTCTGATGTATGTCAGCCAATACGTACGAATACAATATCCGCACATGTTGTCTCGCTGGCCTGAGGCAACGCATTCGATACACAGTAACTCGGTCGAACGGCCTCGTTGAAGGATGGCTCCCTCAATGCGACAAGATCTGGCTGAGAAACAATTTCGTTCTTTCGTGCTGCGGGTTTCTGAAGAAGTCGTGCGGTGTACCCTCTTCGACGATCTCACCTCGATCCATGAAGATTACTCGATCGGCCACGGCGCGCGCAAAGCCCATCTCGTGGGTGACGCATACCATGGTCATGCCGTCGCGTGCGAGTCCGGTCACAGTCTCGAGCACTTCAGCGACCATCTCTGGATCGAGCGAGGAGGTCGGCTCATCGAAGAGCATGACTGCAGGCTCCATACAGAGGGACCGGGCAATTGCGACGCGCTGCTGCTGTCCCCCGGAGAGCTGAGCCGGATATTTGTTCGCCTGTTCGGGAATGCGCACGCGCTCTAGGAATTTAAGCGCGATCTTTCTAGCCTCACCCTCTGGAACGCCCTTTATCCACATCGGCGCCGCCATACAGTTCATCAGCACGGTCATGTGCGGGAAAAGATTAAAGTGCTGAAAAACCATGCCGACGCTTTTGCGAACTTCAGCTACGTTGCGCATTTTGTTATGTAACCTAATCCCAGTGACGGTAATCTCGCCATCCTGGTGCGCTTCGAGCCGATTGACGCAACGGATCAGCGTCGACTTTCCCGAGCCTGAGGGCCCACAGATGACGATACGTTCGCCCTTGCGGACGGTTAGGTTGATGTCAGTTAGTGCTCTGAAGGCACCATACCATTTGGATACATTCTTAGCTTCGATGACTTCGTCGCTCAATATTGCATCTCTCTTGTTCATTGGCGCATCTGTAAGTGCCTTGAAAATGGCCGAACCAACTTAGACGTCTTTTTTAGCTTGACCAATGAATTCACGATCATCGCTTCTTACTTCTGGCAAAATGGTCCTCGATCCGGGATTGGACCAGTTCCAGGCAGGCGGATAAAATCCAATAAATCATTGCCGCTGTTACTAGCATCTCCATAGTATGGAAGGTTGGCTGGCCGAGTGAGTGAGCTAGATACGTCAGCTCCCAAACGCCAAGAACCGAAACGAGAGAGCTGTCTTTGAGCATTGAGATGAACGTGTTTCCCATCGGGGGAATGATAACCGGAAGCGCTTGCGGCAGAATGATTCTGCGCATTGTGAGCGCAAAGCCGAAACCTAATGACCGGGATGCCTCCCACTGGCCGCGATCGATGCTGGCTATGCCCGAACGGAAGATCTCCGTCATGTAGGCACCACTGCATAGCGAAAGCGCCAACACGCCTGCAGGCACGGCATTAATAACGTAACCTACCTGGGGCAAGCCCATGTAGATCAGATAAACCTGCATGAGAAGCGGCAGACCCCGGAAGCATGAAGTGTAGAAGCTGACTATCGCGTAAGCCATGCCGTTGCTTGACAGTTTCGCAATCGCGCCGATTATTGCGATAGCCGACGCAAATAGCAGTGACATCGCTGATACGTAAACTGTAGTAACTACCCCCTGCGTAATTAGAAATGGCAGGTTTGCCCAAATAAATGGCATGCTTAAGTCAAATGCCGCGAAGAGCGAAAGGAACAGTAGCACCAACTCAAACCATACGATCCCGATTTGGATTTTGAGCGGGACAAAACCAATCAGCACGAGGTTGAGGCAGAACATTGCGGCAATTACAAAAGCGATCGCAATGCGACTGTAAAACTTCACTTGTGCGTGATCGCCAATCACGGGCCGTAGGAGTTCGCCCATCGTGGTGCCCGCTACGTTGAAGATAAGAAAAACCGCGAGCACAATTGCAAATATGCAGCCGATAAACCATGGCTTGTGGACGAGCACCTCAGATTCAACTGTATCGTGGTAAAGCATAAGCATTTTCTTCCTAAGAAGAGGCGCCCCCGGGAAGGGGACGCCCACGATTGTGTCATGTTATTTATCGACGCTGAAATCCCCCCCGAACCACTTGACCGAGAGTTTAGCAAGAGTGCCGTCATCCTTCATCTTCTTGACCGCGGCAGCGACCTTGTCGATAAACTCCTTATCGCCACGCTCGATTGTGACAGCGCCCGGGGCGTAGAATAAGGGATCGCCAATAACCTTCAATGGATAGCCAGATTTGATTGCCGCAGCCGCCGTCGTTCCTTCAGTAATGACGCCATCGAGACGAACACCATCGCCGAGGCGCAGGTCGTCAAGCGTAAGAGAGTTAGCACTTGGATAAGCCTTCACTTGGCCCGCTGTAAATTGATATTGTATTGGCTTAGCGCCGATCCATGCCGGTGTGAGCTTGTGATTGGCATACAAATCGCCAAGAGTTCCCGCTCGGACGCCGACGATCTTGCCCTCCAGGTCGGAAGGCTTCGTCGCTTTGCTATCCTTGTGAACGACAGCGACTTCGCCTTCGTAGAAGTACATGGCCGGGAAGGCGAATTTTTTGGCGCGATCGTTGGTCGGCGTCATTTGACCCATGGCCATGTCCCAACGCCCCCCCCACTGGCCTGCCTGAATGATATCCCAGCCCGGGGTCACGAATTTGATCTTCACGCCCAAGTAGTCCGCAATGCCCTTCGCGACCTCTACATCATCACCGTCGAGTTCATGTTGGTCGTTCAAGTGAGACAAGGCTCCCCAGTCGGACCCGACCGCTACCGTCAATGTCTGTGCCGCGAGCACACGATCAAGGACTTCGCCGGCGCAAGCCTTGGCTGACAAAGACATCGACGCAACCGCCATGGAGACTGCAACTACGACCGTCGTTACATGATTGTTCATCTATAGTTCCCTTTTTTCTCGTTCTTATTTTCTTGAAAGCTACCTTCGTCGCCACCGAGAGGAGTGTCTTAGCGGTGCGCCATTGCTCCCTGCTGATTGGACCCATCCCGGTCCGTCATTTAACGAACGACACCTTATCGCTCTGCATTGTTGGCATTCAGCGAAATCGAGTTCGATGATGCAGGTTTCCTGCGAACTACCCTTGGCTTTCGCCGGATCGCTCTGGCGATTTCACAAAGCACGGATACCCTGGCCTCAGAGAGGTCGGCGAACTCGCCAACTCGCTGGACTCCGAAGGCTGCAGATTGCATCGCCACAAGACGTCTTGTTTGGAAGGATCTAAACTGGACTGGCGCGTTGAATTACACCTTGCAGGGCTGACTCTGGTCACGTGGGAACTGCGGTCCAAGCCCCTCTCTCTCCCTAATCTCGACCTCCCTAATCTCGACCTCCCTAATCTCGACGACCTCTTCGCCGGCCGTGTGCGCACCCGCTACTCAACCGTCGGGGCGCTCGAGGAAGAATGCTTCTCTGCCGACATCGTGGTCGGGGCCGTGCTGATCGCCGGTGCTGCCGCGCCAAAGCTCGTCACCCGCGAAATGATGTCCGGCATGAAGAAGGGCTCGGAGCTGGTCGACGTCGCTATTGACCAGGGCGGTTGCTTCGAGACGTCGCATGCGACGACTCAAGCCGAGCCCACCTACGAAGGCGACGGCGTTATCCACTATCGCGTCGCCAACATGCAGAGTCGCCCATGCCATTTCGCGATTTCTTGCCTTGCGAGTTCGCACGTATCCCTCTGGGTCAACATCGTTGATAGACCAGAGAATTTTTGACTCATCGTAGCTCGGACAGCGGAGACGCGTTACAATTGTCAACCCGTTCGGACCCGGTTTAATCGAGATGTACTCGGCATACTGCGCATGATGGCTCATGCCTCTTGTAGCTGGAAGCGTTCGGCAAGTTAGGTCCTACTTGCCACGCGAGAGCGGGGCCGCAAGTATGCGCCGGCCGCAATACAACGCTGATTTGCTGCGTTGTCGAGGACATTTCGCATAGAATGCGCGCCTGCCGCTGCTATGATCATAACATGTTGTGATTTAGTCCAGTCCGAACTCCCGAGGTTGGGTCGCAACTCTCGATAGCCAGCTGGCGCCGGGGGCGCCTAGGCATGAAATTGGATCCCATGTATGACAGAATTCAAACAACGGCAAACCGTCGGTAACGCGTCGGAGAGCGTACTCGAATTCGACGGACAGCAATACCTGGACGGCCGTGCATCGGATCCTCGCGAATTTGGCTGGATGCGCGGTGCGCCGCCGCCGCCAGACAAGCGTGTAACATTCGAGAATGAAACTGTTTGGACCTTTCCTCAGCTTCGCTGGTCGCTATCGCATATGCGTGAGCTGCGGCCCACAGTCCAAGTGTGGCGAGGGCGGGGCGGACCGTCGCAGCTTGAGTGCAGCAACAGGTCTACCGAAATCGATGGGCTCACGTTCGTCGACATGGACGACCGCACCAACCGGTTCGAGGAGGCGCTATTCGACACCTACACCGACGGCATTTTGGTCCTGCATCGGGGGCGGATCATATACGAACGATACTTCGGCGCACTCGCGCCGCACGTACAACATTCGTGTCAGTCAATCACCAAATCGTATGCGGGCACCCTAGCCGCGGCGTTGGTGCATGAGGGCATTCTCGACGACAGGAAGACAATATCGCAGTTTGTGCCGGAATTACGAGGTACAGGGTGGGAAGATGCAACGCTCCGCCAAGTCATGGACATGCAAACTAACGTTGCTTTTACTGAAGATTACACAAGTGTAGACAAGTCATATAGATGCGAATACCTGCGTACCATACGAAAGGAAGGGGCGCACGGCAAATTTGTCTACAAAGGCGTCGATACCAATGTTATGGCTTGGGTTATGTCGCGCGCAACGGGCCGGTCGTTCGCACAACTGTTGGAGGAGCGCTTATGGTTGCCACTGGGCTGCGAAGAAGACGCCTATGTCGAGATCGACCCGACAAACGGTATGCCGAGGGCGCATAGCGGACTCAATGTGACGTTGCGCGACTTGGCGCGTTTCGGCGAGCTGATGCGATGTGAAGGCTCGTGTAATGGCAAGCAACTGGTTCCCGCGAGTGTTGTCTACGACCTTCAAGATCTCGACCACCCCGCCAAGCCGGACCTCCCATTCGGCTATACATACCGAAGCCAATGGTGGGTATCACACGACGAGCTTGATGCTATTGAAGGTCGGGGCCTTTACGGCCAGAACCTGTACATAGCGCCAAAGGCGGAGATGGTGATTGCGCGCTTCGGGTCGCACCCCGCTTGCGACCACATTGATCGGATTAGAAGGCCGCAGATGCAGGCATTGGGGAGGATGCTCCGCGCGTAACTTGATGCACTAGACGGTCACCGCGCTTGTTTAGGAATTTCCTGCAAATTCGCGGTTGAAGAACTGGGGCGCCTACGCCGAATTCCTGCGTTCGGCTAGGGGGCAATTGGCGCAAAAGGCCTGTAGACGCTGCTACGCTTATGAAGTAAATACCAGAAGCCTCGCTTCCCATATGCATAATGCAGACCGATCTGGCTCGCTTTTGCTGAGGAAACAATGATCACCGAACATTGCATATTGATTGGGGCCGTCGCGACTTTGTATTGCGAGAATGGAACCGGTGGACCTATTGTATTCTTGCATGGTGCCGCTTTCGGGCTTATCCGTCAGCTTGACCTGAAACAAAACCCAACCCAAACATCAACGAGACCCAGGATCAGACCGAAAAATGGCCGCCTTCAAATCGGAATGCTGGCCGGAATGAAATCGGAATGACTGGCCGGCTTCAAATCGGAATCGGTGGCCGGCTTCATCGGAATACGCAGGCAATGGTATCGGCATCAGTGGCAGCGCTCTTGCGCTGCTTCTGGACGGTGAGATCGGCGGTTACCTGGGAAAGCCGGGCGACCAGCGCCTTGAGCCGCTGCTGGGCCGCGCTCGGCGGCAGCGTCGGCTGCAGCCGTTTGACCTCGCTATAGCGGGCGATGACGGCGGCGTCGATCCTGTCGGTCTTCTCCAGGAAGCCCATCGCCTCGGCGAATCAGCGTACGCTCCTCGCATTGGCCATGCCGCAGGCTACTCCCAACTCCCACGACAGCAGGAAGGGAAGCCGTTCGTAGCCGCCACTGGCCTCCATGACGACGAGCTCGACACCATTGACCTAACACCAGGCAGCAAGCTCGGCTATGCCTGCCGCATCGTTGCGAAAGCGGCCCGCCGCTCCGCTCGGCACGACATGGGTATCGAGCCAGTCTTTCGAAACATCCACTCCACAGATAGTCTTGTTCACGGTAACCTGCCTTGTGCGTGCGATTGGAGCCAAGCGACTATTCGGTCGTACGTGACGAAGGCGAAGATCCCAGGCTCACCCACGGTTGTGGCCGGAGGGGTGTCGGGCGACTTCGCCTTGCTTCGAACCGGATGGCCATCCGGTTCGAGGCTCAGTCGCTTCCATCGCACAAAGTCCTCTGCGTGCAGATACAAGGGGTTAACCTCGAAGAGTCAGTGTCGGAGAAAATAACGTGCTGATTCATCGGACTTTAGGGCCGAGCTTGTTGGTCGCTCGATAAAAAGCATGATTTTAGGCGGAAGCTGTCCTGCATGCAATTTCAGCACTTGTTTACCCAATTCCTTGTCTGCTTCCGTGAGACGATGGTTCAGGCGAAGGTAGTCGGTCCAGGTCGGCGTGCGGAATGTCTCTATCCATTGCATAGGCTCCTGAAGGTTGCGCTGGAGAGTCCAATGACGAGCGCCGACGCGACTGTGCACATGCCGGCGCGCCCGCATGAGTTCCAGGAATGCTTCGCGATTTTCCTCGGGCACTAGGTACTCGACTTTGACCACGATGGGACCGCTTCTTGGCTTGAGATTGAGGGCGACTGCCGGTGCGTCGAAGTCCTCCAAAGCATCTGGATCGGATTCGCGGCGCTCGCGAAGGGGAAACAGGAGGCCTGTGGCGGCGACCAGCAGAAGGGCTCCAGCGGAGCCCTCCAGTGCCAAGGTCAGTGAATGGTTCTGGGCCACCGTGCCCCACACCCAACTGCCCGCTGCGATGCCGCCATCGATCAATGCATAGTAAATCGAGATGGTGCGCCCCACGACCCAGCGCGGGCTTGCCAGTTGCACGGTCACGCCGACCCCGGACCAGGCGGTGACCCAGCCCGCGCCACCCATGGCGAGTGCAATTGCCGCCACTGCAATCGAAGAAGTCAGCGCAAGCGAAAGGGAGCATGCCGCGCAGGCGACGCATGCGAGCGTCATCAGCCGCTCTTGTGACAAGCTCCGTCTGAACACGCTGTTCGAGATGCCGGCGAAGACGGCGCCTGTCCCGAATCCGGCCATGAGCGTGCCATAGGCGAGCGGTCCGCCTCCCAGCTGGTCGCGGACAACCAGCGGCAGCAGCGCGAGAATGGCGATGCTCGCCAGACCAAAGAGGGTTCCGCGAGTGATCGCCGTCTTAATCTCCGACGACATCGCCGTGAAGCGTAGCCCGTCATAGATCGCCGTCCTCATCGACTCACGTGGGAGAGGTGATGAGCGAACCATCCACTTGCAGCGCCATATGGTTACCAAAGGGACCAGATAGGTAAGACTGGTTACGGCGAAAGCCGTCATCAGCCCAAAAGAGGCAACTACTATGCCACCGAGCGCCGGGCCTACGGTCCGAACAGTGTTGAAGCCAACGGAGAGGAGCGTGACGGCGGCGGGAACGTCGCGTCGGTTCACCATATCGCCAACCGAGGCCTGCCAGGCTGGATCGTGGAGAGCGCCGCCGCATGCGATCAAGAAGCTGAAGCCGAGGATCATCCACGGATCGACAAAGCCCAGCACCACAAAAGCCGTCAGCATCGCAGATGCCAATACCATAAGGCACCGGCCGGCGAACATGACCCGGCGCCGGCTGAAATTATCAGCCAAGGCCCCGGCGAAGACGGATAAGATGAACGCTGGCAGGTTTGAAGAAGCCTGAACCAGCGCGACCATCAGATCGGAAGTCGAAATCGTAGCCATCAGCCAGCTGATGGCAACAGTCTGCATCAACCAGCCGAGCGAGCTGACCTGCGTGGCGAACCAGATTGAACGAAAGCTCGGATTTCTGAGGGGCGCAAATGCTCCTGGCGAATTTGGATCGGCGACTTGGTCCGCAAGACTGCTCATCAATCTAACTCTTGCCTATGAGCCAGTTTTACATTGCTCCGACAGCCAGCAGCCGCCCAACCCGTTGAAGGTCCGAATCGGCCAATGTGCGCAAATAGTTACAACGCCCGGCAGGAGATTGAACTCGCTGCCGGGCCGATGCGCCTTGGGAGGAGGCGTAGTTGGAACCTTTGTGAAGACTTGGAACCAGCCGCATCAGGCCAGCCTACACTTACAATATGAGGATCAGACCACTCCAGGATTTTAGTGCATTGAATGGGTACTCTTCCAGCAATCCTCGCCAACAAATGCAGGAGATCGGCGTCGAGCTCCTAAATCTGCATAATATCGGTGATTCGCGGGCGAGCAGTGCAGTGGGCACATTCTCCAAGCTAAACGCTGAACGGGCTTTTTGCTTCTCAAATCGCCATAACAGGGAGAGATGGGCAAATACTACTTCAATATGCTCCCAAGGACGCTGAGTTGACTGCAGCCTCAGCAGAGCTCTCCGCGTGCCTTTTTGCGGCTCCCCGCGGTGCTCGCGCCCGCCGCGCCTGCAAAGGCTTTCCTCAACAGTCGTTCAGTTCGAGCAGCCTTTGCCAACTCTGACTCAAAAGCTGCCCGACTGGATTGACGGCCTCAGCTTCTTCGGCGGGTCACTGAGGCGATCCGTCTGCTACAACCTGGTGTGGCCAAGGCGCTGTGGTTCGCGCCGACGCTGAACGCGACCGTTGCGACAATGACCGAGCAGTACGACACTGCCATATTGATCGCTGGGAAGCGCGCGAAGGGTAAATTCAACTTGCCCACCACCGCGATCAAATGTGCGCCGGGTAATGGCGCCGCTAACAGGATCGACCACCGGAACCGGTTACCGGCAGAGTCGGTCTGCATCCGGGAATTGCAGGGCCATCCTGTGTATAGGCTTAAATTGCGCTATTCTTCTCTACTGTGACAGGCGGGAGCCGCCGTCGACGGGGATCACTGCGCCCGAGACGTAGAACGCGTCGTCCGAAGCAGGAAGGCGATCACCGCCGCCTGCTCCTCCGGCGAGGAGACGCGCTCGAGCGGATTGGCGCGACCATCAGGCGTTGGTAGCTGCGTACGTGCAGCGCTCGAGTCATGTCGGTGGGGACCACGCCGGGCGCCACCGCATTCACGGTTATACCCTACAGGCCCTGCTCGCCGGCCTGCTGGAGCGTGAGATACGCGATCCCGGCCTTGGCCACCGAATAGCCTACCGTTCCGGGATAGCCCGTAAGCCCGAGGATCGAGCTGACATTAATGATCCGCCCGCCCGGCTGGCGCATCCGCGGCCGCAACTCGCGGGTCAGGCTGATGACTGCACGCAAGTTGATATCGATCAGCGGGAACAAAAGGCATCGTCAGTATCGGCGAGCGACTTCGAACCGCCAATGCCGGCATTGTTCACGAGGACGTCGAGCGTCTCGATCCTTGCGGCATCCAAGGCGGCCAGAACCCGCCCTGCGGCGTCGGGCATGGCCAGATCGCAGACGAGCGCCGTCTGGCCAAGGCCCGCAGCTGTGTCGTGCACTTTATCCAGAACATCCACTAGCAACACCCACGCCTCTTCCGAGCCAAGCCACGCCGCTGTTGCGGCACCGATCCCGCGCGCCGCGCCGGTGACGACGACAGTGTTTCTGACCGGAGCTTAGGCAAGGCTGCCTCCGTCGACCGTAAGCGCGGCGCCGATGGTGAAGCCCGCCGCATCGTCCAGCAGATAGCCGACAGCTGTCGCCACCTCGGACGGCAACCCCATTCGGCCCATCGGATGCGCAGCGATGATCTTCGTCCGGCGCTCGACCTGTGCCGCTTCTCCCCGGGCGAAGGCGACGCCGGCCTCGGCCAACGGCTGGCGATGGTTCCGGGGCAGACACAGTTTGCGCGGATATTTCTGCCGCGTGGTTCAGCGCCAGCGTGCGAGTCATCATCACAACCGCCGCCTTGGTCACCGAATAGATCGGCACGTCCTTCGAGGCCTGCAGACCAGCAGTCGAGCTGAAGAGCACCACCGATCCGCGGCCAAGCTCGCGCATCTGCGGGATGCAGCTTGCAGATTCGCCAAATGGCCCCGACGTTGAAGCTGAACATGGCTTCGTACCCTTCACGTCTATCAGCCGCTTCATCGCACCGTAATGCCAGCGGCCGCGACCAAGCCCTCAACCGGCCGGCCAAAGCTCTCGCGGGCGAGGTCGACCAGCCCTTCCAGCATCGCCGGATCGGTCACGTCGCAGACAACTCAACGGGCACCAGGACAGGCGGCCAGAGTTTGGTCCAGAGCCTCTTGCGACAGGTCAGCCAACACCAAATCCGCTCCACCCGCCGCCAGCAGTTTGGCACTGGCCGGGCCAAGCGCGCCACCCGCCGGTAATCAGCACCGTTTTTCCGGCAAAGGTCGTGTCAATCAAGATTGTAGTCCTCCTCCAAGATAAGAACTCCCACTGTACCCGCTCTGAAAGCGAATACCGGACAGCGGATGATCCGCGTCATTCCAAATCCATTGGTGACCGCCGCAACGGTCGAGGCGCAGGACGGCTTGCGCCGCCCCAAGAACACCGCACTCTACCGGCGTTCCTGTCTGAGAGTTTTCAGAGACATGAGGACGCACGCTCGGCGACCTGATGATGTGTGGCGAACCAAACGTCACCCTTTGCTTTGGCGCGTCGAATTAATTCTTCTACGATCCAGATCCGTGAGCGATATCCAATGACGTGTGGATGCAGAGTCAGCTGAAATAAATCGGCATCTTGATAGGCCCCTTCGAACTCCCGAATAAATACAGAAAGCACGTCGTCGACTGATAAATCTGGCCGTGAAGACCCATCGGGACTCATCCAAAGATAAGTGGCATCGTCTCGAATCCATTCGACCGGTATTTCAATCACTCCCGTGGGTTCCTCGTCTTCCAGCAGCTCATAGCAACTATCATCGGCCATAAGGGATGAGTCGTATGTCAATCCGGTTTCACGTATGATCCGTAGAGTTGCGTCGGAAAAATCCCAGGAAGGCGTTCGAATTCCCGTCGGGCGTTTGGAAGTGATTTTTTCAAGAGTGTCGGCACTCCTCATCATTAAAGAGCGCTCGCTCTCTGCGCTCAGTTCCGAGTTTAGCTCGTGTATCCAGCCGTGCATGCCAATTTCATGGCCTTCATCGACAACTGCGCGTTGCTCGTCTGGATACAACTGAGCGATCACAGCGGGAACGAAAAAACTCGCCGGAACGTCGTACTTTCTCAAGAGTTCCAAAGCCCGAGGCATCCCTCGTCGGCTCCCGTACTGACCCCAGGATAATCTGCTTAGCGATCGCCCTCCCCTGCGCAATTCGTTCGACTCATGATCGACGTCGAACGAGATGGCGAAGGCACAGCGTTTACCGCCGGGCCACATTGGTCTTAGTGCCTTGCCCGCTCTGACTTTGTTGATGCGCCGCCGCCAATGGCTTTCAGGCCATTCCCAGGGATTGAGTGCGGTCGAATTGGCCACCAGTTCCTCCTGAGCAGTGTCTGCATTGAATTCCGCCGAAAACTCAATGAGCGGAACGCGGCACCAGCTCAGCTGGCAGCCCCGCAAGCCGATCAGGCCGTCGCTTGAGTTTGCGCCTTGATTACGACAAGATGGCCCAACTCATTCAGATTTTCTCACTCTCGCGAACAAGCTCATCCATAACCGAGCGCACGGCGCTTTCTGCGATTGCAACAATCTCCTCCGCCTCAGCTTTGGTTGTAACCAGCGGCGGAGCAAAGCCCAAAATGTCCCCGTGCGGCATGGCCCGAGCGATAAGACCACGGTCACGGGCGGCCTTCGAGATTCGCGCACCTACCTTGAGCGCCGGATCGAAACGCTTCCGATTGTCGCGATCGGCAACGAACTCGATTGCGCCCATAAGACCGACGCCCCGCACTTCGCCGACGATCGGCAACTGCGCGAACCTCTCCTGCAACTGCGCCTGGAAAAACGCGCCGACGTCACGCGCATTGCCGGGGAGGTCTTCTTTCTCGACAATATCGAGGACCGCGTTGGCCGCGGCGGCGCCGATCGGATGACCAGAGTAGGTGTAGCCGTGCGAGAATGCCCCGACCTTGTCGGCTCCATCCTCCAGGACTTTATACACCTTCTCACCGACGATTGCCGCTGAAAGCGGGAAGTAGGCCGACGTCAAACCTTTAGCGATCGTGATGAGGTCTGGCTCGATGCCATAGTGCTGTGAGCCGAACATGGAACCGGTGCGGCCGAACCCTGTGATCACTTCATCGGCAATCAGCAGCACATCATGTTTTTTGAGGACCGTCTGTACCGCTTCCCAATAGCCTTCCGGCGGAGGCGTGATACCACCTGTGCCGAGGACGGGCTCGCCAATGAAGGCGCCGACGTTGTCCGGGCCGAGCCGCTCGATCAACTGATCAAGCTCGGCGGCGCGGCGAGCGGAGAATTCGCGCTCGGTTTCGCCCGGGGTTGCGCCCCAGTAATGATGTGGAACACCCGTGTGAACAATCTGCGGAAGTGGCAGGTCCATGTGGTCGTGATAAAAGCTCATGCCCGTCATCGAGCCCGACACGACGCTGCAGCCGTGATAGCCGCGTTCACGGGAGATGATCTTCTTTTTGGTCGGCTTGCCACGCAGGTTGTTGTAGTACCAAACAAGCTTGGCCTGGGTCTCGTTCGCATCCGAGCCGGACATGCCATAGAACACCTTGCTCATCTTGCCCGGCGCCATCTTCACAAGGCGATCGGAGAGGATCGCAAGCTCGTCGGTCGTGTGCGCCGCATAGGAGTGGTAATACGCCAAGCGATAGGCCTGACGCGAGATCGCATCGGCGACTTCCGTGCGGCCATACCCGACATTGACGCAGTATAGGCCGGCAAAGCCATCGATAAATTGGTTGCCATGCGCGTCCTGGATGCGGATCCCCTTCCCTGTCACCACGATCGTTGGGTCGCCGAGCTTGCCAGTGGCGAAATCTTTAAGCTGAGTGAAAGGATGCAAGACCGAGTTGCGGTCCTTTTCGGTGATCTCTTTGATGTTGATGGTCATTGAATGCTTCCTTTCAGGCCGCGATGTTGCCGATGCAGAGGTATTTGGGTTCGAGATATTCGATAAGACCGTGCCTTGAGCCCTCGCGACCAAGGCCGGATTGTTTCCAGCCGCCGAACGGAATGCCCGGCCCCGTAAATTTTGGAGTATTCACGGCAACCATGCCATATTCGAGCCGGTCGGAGAGCCGCATGGCTCGGTTGAGATCTTGGGTATAGACGTAGGCCGCAAGTCCCATCTCGGAATTGTTGGCTCGCGCGACCACCTCCCGTTCGTCGTCGAAGGGCAGGATTGCAGCGACAGGTCCAAACGTTTCGTCCTTCGCAATCACCATGTCATCGGTCACATTAGCAAGCACGGCCGGCGTGACGAAGTTCCCGCCAAGCGAATTGTGCTGTGCGCCTGCTACCATTCGAGCCCCGGCTGCTAGAGCCTCAGAAACCTGGTGCCTGCATTTGTCAGCACCAGACGTCTTTGTCATCGGACCGATGTCGACACCTGGCTCCAATCCGTGCCCGACCTTTAGTTTACTGGTGGCCTCGGCAAATTTTTCCGTAAAATGCTCGTAAATCTCTCGCTGCACATAAATCCGGTTTGCCGCGAGACAGTCCTGACCGGATGTCGCGAACTTGGCTGCCATGCAACCGGCGACCGCAGCGTTGATCGGCGCATCGCCGAAAAGGATGAAAGGAGCATTGCCGCCAAGTTCGAGCGAGACTTTCTTCACTGTCTTCGCGGATTGCTCGAGAAGGATTCTGCCGACCTCGGTGGAGCCCGTAAAAGAGAACGCACGCACGTGGGTATGCAACAACAGCCGTTTGGCAAGTGGCGGAGCTTCGCCCGTGATCACCTGAAACACGCCGGGCGGAATGCCAGCATCCCCGGCAAGGCGGGCAAGCGCGAGGGCCGACAGTGGCGTTTCGGGTGCCGGCTTTACAATCATTGTGCAGCCAGCGGCCAGTGCAGCTCCAGCCTTTCTGGTGATCATTGCCGCTGGGAAGTTCCATGGCGTAATGGCGACAGTCACCCCGATCGGCTGCAAATGCACGGCCAGCCTGCTTGCGGGGAGATGGCTGGGAATCGTTTCGCCGTAAGCCCGCTCCCCTTCCCCTGCAAACCAATCTAAAAAGCCGGCAGCGTATGAAACTTCGCCGCGGGCTTCAGCAATCGGTTTTCCTTGCTCGGCCGTTATGATGACAGCCAGGTCTTCGGCGCTCTCCCGCATGCCTGCCGCCCATTTCCGCAGATATGCACCACGCTGTAACGGAAGCATGTCGCGCCACTTGAGGAACGCTGCTCTTGCGCAATGGACCGCGTCGTCAACGTCGGCGTCTGCGCAAGCCGCAACTTGAGCGATCTCGTCACCGCTGGCAGGATCAAACACGGCAAGAGTATCTGATTTGGAGAGCCAGGCGCCGTTCAGATACGCATCACCACGCAAAAGGTCTGGCCGTTTGAGCCTGCGTAATGCCGTGATTGACGTACCCCTCATCTAAGACTCCAATGGTATGCTGATGCCTTTAGGTTATTGCTGCCACAGCGCCGATCGGCAGCGCAGTTGATGCCCCTTTAGCTGCATTCCTGCAAACAGCAGCCAATTCGCGTAGAATTGGACACGGCTCACAACTTCACTTGCCAGGAGGCTTAGCGACCGCGAGCGAAGGTCGCGCTGGTCGCCGGCGGCGCGGAAAGTAGTTGGTTCCAGCGCCGATCTCCCGATCCCGAGTTCCCGATCTGGCCTCGTGGCATTAAGTTCTCGACCGACACCGATCAGGCGCACTGACGCAGGCGCAACCGCCTCGAATCTTAGACGGAACTCGCCGCAAGGCTACTTTCGTCCGGCACTGTGCAGGGTGACCGCGACCGCTTCAGACACGATGGCATCGCGGACGACTTCATTCGGAAGGAGGTCTTGGGGTCCCGAAATTGAGGTCCCCGCGATAACCCAGACATTCACTTGGTGAAGTGGTGAAGTCGCACGAAACAGCAGAAAAGGATGAAGCGAGCCCCGGGCAAAAGGCGAGCTTCGCTGCCGAGCCATCTATCGGGAACAACGTGTGCTGATGTCGCGACGTGTTGCACGGACGGGGCGGACCATACTCGCGTTCCCACCGGCGCGCAGGGTTGGCAAGAGCCCGCTTCAGGCGCGCGTAAACTCGTCCTCAATGCTCCTCAAAAGCTAAGTCCTCTTGCGTCATCCGCGCATTTGTAGAATGGGGCAACGTTCACGCCGCGCTCGCGTCACAGGTGGCTCATTTCGGCCTACGGATCTTAATCTCCGCTGATGCAGAGAACTCATGTGCTAGGCGAGATTCTCCTGTCCCAGAGGTTGGGCATGCCGCACCTCTCAGACAGCGCCGTCCTTAAGCTAGATCCGTTCATCCGCTCGCCGCAGAAACAAATTTCAACCGGCTTCGAACGGACCCAGTGAGATCGCAAAACGATTTGGGTCACATCCAAATCACCTAGTCCACGACGATCAAGCGGCGATCAACATCTGCCAATCGCTCACCGCCCCTTTCGGTTACAATAAATGATTCAGAGATGGCGGCGCCGAACCCTTCGAGCCTAACCCCCGACTGAAAATGGAAGCACATTCCTGGTTGTAGGATGGTCTTGTCGCCCGCGCGAATACTAACCGTGCGTTCGCCCCATTCCGGCGGGAAGTTGAGTCCGATTGAATAGCCGGAGCGGCCTATCTTGATATACCCGTTCCGCTTGAGGATATCTTGCCACACCGCATTAAGCTCCTCAACGACGGTACCAGGCTTTGCCATCTCGAGCACAGCATCCCCGCCTTCCACTATAACCTCAGCAAGACGCGAGACCTCTGCGGGTGGCTTTCCGATGTGGACGGTGCGGCACAGCGGCGCACAGTAGCGGCGTCGGGTGGCGCCGAACTCCATGAGAACCAGGCCAGAGGTCGGCAAGGGCTCCTCGGTCCAACTGAGGTGCGGAGCGTTCGTTTGTTCGCTAGTCTGGATAAGAGGAGGACCGCTAGAGTCGCCATATTTACCGTCCACCCCTCGTGTCTGGGCCCGGTACACCTCCGCGACGACCTCATGTTGCGGCACTCCAGGCCTTAGGTTAGCGATTGCCGTCTGCATCGTATGCGTTGCAAGGTGGCCCGCTTCTCTCATGTAGACTAGTTCAAGGTCAGATTTTATAAGCCGTGCCCAATTGACTAATTCGCGGCTATCAGAGAATTTTGCATTCGGAAGGCCTTTGACGAGATGTTGATGTGCTCGGGCAGTATAGAAGTGGGCGTTAAGCTCGACACCGATTCGATCAGATCCCCAGCCGCGCGAATTGATAAGCTCGCAAAGATCGTCAAATGGATGTAATTCTGGATGTTGAAGTCTATGATCGGAAAATGAGCTTATATTTTCTCTAGGCAGATCCGTCGTTATATAAGCGGAATTTACATCGACGAAACGTCCGAACCAGAGGGGCATGTCCGACTGGAGATGCACTAAGACCACCTGAGGCACGTAGAACGAATAGCCGTCAAAGCCGGTAAGCCAATACATATTCGCGGGATCCTGGCAGATCAGCAAGTCCAGCCCCGCTCGCTCCATCCGCTGCTTCACGTCATGAACACGACGCCGAAACTCCTCGGGCGGAAATGGCTTCTCATATTTCATCTCGTCGAGTCCTTCAAAACAGGCATTCCTCGAACGGATCAGGCATTCGTCCTGTCCGCATACTTTCTCTTCGTATCACGTCACAAGAGGCTGTTTTCCCCGAGGATTTCTTCTTGTCGCGGAAAATCTGCATTTCCTAGGCACTTGCCGTACGTTATCCGCATATGAGCGCCAAATTTTCGGTGGCTCTGCGTCTCCGGTGGAAGATCATGCCCTCCCTATGGTGAAGACGCACTCTGCCTGTCGCAACAGAATTTCAAGCACGGGCGGCAAGATCTACGTGGGAAGCGCCGACGAGACCAGCGAAGATCGGGACGTTGCGGCCGCCACGCTCATGCAGCATCCGGGGCGTCCGCGGCCCAATGGACGGGGTTTGAGCACCCCCATCAGGCCGGCCACTCCTAATATGTGAGCATGATTCTCTGGTACAAATCAGCAGCCTTGGTCAGTTGATCGATTTCAACGAACTCGTTGTTCGTATGGGCTTGGGCAGTACGCCCGGGTCCGATAATCACACACGGGATCCCAGCCAATGACAGCTGATTTGCATCCGAGCCGCCGGTGGCTCCCTTCTGCTCTCCGGTCCCCGCGACGTGGGCACAAGCCGCTCCTGCGACTGCTGCAATTTTGCTCGACCCGGAACTGATTGGAGGCGGGTCTTCCAATGCGGGAAGCAATGACCGAACATTGATCTTGTCTTCGCCCTGGCGAAGGCCTTCCAGTATGCTTTCTACCTCCGCCAACGCGTCCTGCGGCCGCTCCCCGGGTATGAGACGCCGATCGACCCAGATACGGCATACCGGCGGTACAGTGGTAAGTTCCAAACCTCCTTCGATGAGGCTCACGGTCAGCTGTGATGACCCTACCAATGGGTGCTGCGCCCGAGACACAAGGGATCGATGGTGCTCATCAAGTGCCAATACCACCTTGGCCATGCCCGTGATCGCGTTCACTCCGAGATGAGGCTTCGACGTATGAGCCGGTACACCCTGAACCTCGATTTGCCAGCGGACAGAACCCATGTGAGCTACAACGAGCTCTAATTCGGTGGGTTCACCGACTACCGCACCCTCATAAGCGACACCGGAATCGGCTATAGCGCGGGCGCCAAGTTTGCGGTACTCTTCGTCAATGCTGGCTGCCACAACAACCGTGGCCCGGGGCTGCCGTTCACCAAGTGAGCTAAGCGCAATCAACATAGCTGCAAGTGAGCCTTTTGTGTCGCAGCTACCTCGCCCATATATTCGCCCGTCCCGTTGCTCACCCGAGAATGGATCTGATTCCCACCTATCGATAGGAACGGTATCCATATGAGCAATGAATAGAATACGCCTATCGGGTTCTTTCCCAGGTACCCAGGTCAGGAAATTCGAGCGACCATCGGCCACCTCCTGTATCCCGTAAGCCAGCTTCCGCTCCTTGCAAAAACCCTCGAGGAACTTGGCTACACCTTGCTCTCCACTACCTTTTGGCGACAGCGATGGATTGATGCTCTCGATCTTTATAAGATCTTGGAGAAGTCCGATAGTCTCGGCGCTCTGGGTCGACATGTACTCTCCTGTGTGCATGAACTAGCCGTGTCGCTCTTACTTCGACCAGCTCTTGGCCAGATTGATTACGCGATCGACTTCATCGGCGGTGTTGTAAAGATGCAGGGAAAACCGGAGCATGCCTCTGCGTATTGAGACGATTACCCCGTTCTTCGTGAAATGCTCGTGAAGCGACCGAATGCGGGCGTCGACTGGGCGCCCTTCAACAAGATCGCTGGAATCGCCAACGGCTACGATACTTCCAGTGTGAGCGCCTGGTGGCCCGCCGCAGACCGGAAGCCCGATATCTAAGAGACCAGTGGCCATACGTTTTGCGAGTGAGGTAACGCTCTGGTCGATCGCCTCGGTTCCGATATCAAGTAGCTGGCCCATTGATGCATATGCAGCCAACATGCCAGGGAAGTTGTAATGCCCGATATCAAAGCGGGGCGCGCCAGAGCGCAACTTTACAAAACTAGGTACCGGAGCTGATTCTGGCGCGTTTCCGAAATCTACGCTGAAGCGCGCAAGATAGGCCGGGCTCAGCCGATCGGCCCATTCTTTACGGCAATATAAAAAACCCGATCCATAAAGACCCATCAAACCCTTCACAGTGGACACTGCTACACCGTCTACGCCAAGTCGATTGACGTCGGTGTGGAGTATCCCAACAGATTGCGTCGCGTCCGCCAAAAGAAATGCACCGTAGTGCCTACAGGCTTCGGATATCTGCTCCATGACGGTCCGAAACCCCGGAACCATCGTCACCGTCGCCAAGGCAACAACGCGGGTATGAGAATCAATCGCCTTTACGAATGCATCAGGGGGAATTGAGCCGTTATCCGGCTCTACGACTCGCAACTCGACATTGTAGCGGTCTCTGATCTGAATCCATGGCAAGATATTATTTGCGTGTTCCAATTTTGGGCATAGAACGACGTTGTCTCCATCTCTCCAATCGATCGCATTAGCGATGATGTTGATGCCTTCCGATGCATTCTTGGTAATTGCAATTTCATCGTGATCTGAATTGATAAATTGTGCGAACCTAGCGCGAGTACGCTCGACGTGTTCGAGCATTCTTTCTTCGTCGTTTAGGCCATGCAGCCGATTGTTCAAATGAGGCTCGATTGAAGCCAATGTTGTGCTTGATATGAGGCCCTGGTTCGCGACATCCATGTAGATGGCGTTTGCTGTGGCTGGAAACTCCTTTCGGAGGATGTCCAAGGGAAGCATATGGCTTTCTCTCCTGGGAGTGCGGACGGCGGTTGAGCTACCTTGTTCAGGCGATCGTTCCGGCAAGGGTAAGAATGCCGCCAGACTGGTCTGCGCTGACCTGCCCATTTTACACGGTGCTCGTGCCGACTTTGGTCTAACATTCGGTCTCCCACGCCGCATTCCTGCGCCAAACCGCGATTCACGCAGAGATCGCGAGCCATTCTCGCGGATCACTGAAGCGTCTCGACGGAATGCAGCTGCAACAACTGCCTCACGAGAGATCAATTTGGGTAATTCTCAGACCGCGGATAGGGCTTCTTACCAGTGCTTGGAGCGACGTTAGCCTGACTGAGCCGACGACCTTCTCCTCCAGCCCCACACCCATGCGGATCATAGTTCACTCGCGGCCGACGCGCGAGGGCCGTAAGGCATCCGAAAGCCGGGGCCGGTTCATAGCCTGACTCTCATGGTCTCCGATTTATGCTGCAACGCCGACACCCTTGGTGATGTCGCTCCCTAACACGCTTGCCTCGAACTGATGCGAGCGTGCTGCAACTCATGTTTTCTGCGCCTGAGCAACGAGATCGGTAGGATCTTTTCGACCGGGGATCGCCCCCACCCGATCGAATCTGCCGTTCTTGCGCTGGCCCGCAACTGCTCACCAGCAACGCCCATCGATTCAGCGGCACCCCTCAGATAGTTATACTATGCCGGTATTGTGCGCAGATGGCGAAAGAAACGCCGATTTTCTGCGACTTGGACCGACTTTAGCGCCGAGAGGGCGTTTGGCACTTGCTACATTTTGGACGTACGGACTGGCGGCCTTGGCATTGGCCGATATCATCATGAGCAGAGATTGTGAATGGATCTGGATCGAATTGACCGGAAGATTCTCAACGTCGTGCAGCGCAACAATCGCCTTACGACAGAGGAATTGGGCGAACTTGCCGGACTATCGGCTACCGCTTGTCAGCGGAGATTAAAGCGACTTCGAGACGCTGGCGTCATCGAAGCGGACGTTGCCATAGTTTCACCGGAAGCCGTCGGTCGGCCCCTGCTCCTGCTGGTATCCATCACTCTCGAGCGCGATCGCGCCGATATCATCGATCGTTTCAAGCAGGCAATTCGGCGGACGCCTGAGATCATGAACGCTTACTACGTTACGGGTGAAGCGGATTTTATTATTACGGTCTCTGCTCAGGACATGGCCGAGTACGAGGCGTTTACCCGTCGTTTTTTTTACGAACATCTTGAAGTAAAGGGGTTCAAGACAATCGTTGTAATGGATCGGATCAAGGCGTCGTTTGCTCTGCCAATTGCTGAAGAGTAGCCTTCAAAAGAGCCCGCCCAGGCAACCACCACGCGCCTTCCGCGGGTCGCAGTTGTCCCGCACTTCTGAATGTCGGCTGTCCTATTTTGAATGGTCCCGCATATATACCAGGGCACCTCCTCTCAGCCTGCAGGTGTTATGCGCCAATGACCAAAAAACGATGATATTCTGCGGGACCAAGGCGCCCTTCGCGCAACCAAGCTCTTTGGCACTTGCTACATTCTGGGCGGAGCGGAATTCAGGATTGTCGGTCCCCGGCTAATTGGAGCGGCTTCAGTCGGCGGAATAGCTGGGGTGCCTACGTCGCACAGAGGATGCTGTGCTCCCGGCAGCGCGGAAACGGGTCTCCCGGCTCTCGCAAGGACAAAGCGTGAAATTCGCCTGCAACCGGCAAGAAAGGAAAGTCCCCGTGGCAATTCTCAATAGCGTCGCAGAGTTTCTCCCCGAGATAGTGGCTTGGCGCCGGGACATCCATGCACATCCCGAACTGGGCTTCGACATCCCCCGTACTTCGGCATTTGTCGCCGAGCGCCTGCGCGAATTCGGCTGCGACGCCGTCGCGACCGGCATCGGCAAAACCGGCGTCGTTGGCGTCATCAAGGGCAACGGCGTCGTGAGCGACGGTAACCCAAAGGTTATCGGATTGCGCGCTGACATGGATGCGCTGCCGATCAACGAAGCGACCGATCTGCCCTATGCGTCCAAGAACAAGGGCTTGATGCATGCGTGTGGGCATGACGGCCACACCGCGATGCTGTTGGGTGCCGCGCGCTATCTTGCCGATACTCGGAATTTCGCTGGAACGGCGGTCATGATCTTCCAACCTGCCGAGGAGATCGGTACCGGCGCCGTTGCCATGCTAGATGACGGTTTGATGGAGCGGTTCGGCATCGAGCACATCTACGGAATGCACAATCGTCCGGGCTTGCCGGTAGGTGTCTTCGGAATCCGGCAAGGTCCAGTGATGGCGGCAACTGATAGCATAGAAATTAGCATTGAAGGGCGAGGGGGGCACCCTGGAAGGCCTCATGAATGCATCGATCCGATTCTGGTCGGCGCTCAGCTTGTGACGGCCCTGCAGCATATCCTGGCTCAGAACATTGACCCTGTCGACTCGGCAGGAATTTCGTTCCACCAGTTCCAGTCCGGGCAGAGACTAGTCCCCGTCGTTCCGCAAACAGCGGAGTTGGTGGGCACCATGCGGACGCTAAAGCCGGAGGTGCGCAAGTTCGTGAAGGAGCGGGTGGGCGAAGTGGTCGCCGGCATCGCCCAGATAACCGGCGCGAAGATAGATATTAAATTTCAGAGCTTCGACGCAATTCTCTTCAATGAGGTCCAGCAGACCGACCTTGCGAGAAGCGCGGCCAAGGGCGTGGCCGGTGAAAACAATGTGCTCGAGACGCCACCGGTAATGGGGGGGGAAGATTTCTCCTTCCTGGCGCAGGCGCGGCCGGGTGCTTTCGTCTGGTGCGGGAACGGTGACAGCGCCGGCCTGCATCACCCTGCCTACAATTTCAACGACGAGGCGATTCCTTATGGAACATCGTACTGGATCAAGCTCGTAGAGAACACGTTGGGATCCCGTCCGACGTCTTGATGATCGGTCTGACAAGGGCCGCAGAACGAATGAATAACTGCCGTCTTATGCCAGGCTTGAATGTAGCGGACCTCGTAAAATGAAAACTCGTTCATCCGTGCCAACATCTCTTGAGGGTCTGTCGGCGTGCGAATGCCTGGAACTCTACCGAAGGCGGCAGCTCTCGCCTGTTGAAGTCGTCGATGACTGTCTCAGCCGCATCGACGCCAACAACCCGGCGCTGAACGCATTTTGCCTCGTCGACCACGAAGGGGCCAGGTCTGCTGCCCGGGCCTCGGAGGGTCGATGGATGAAGGGGGAACCAGCCGGAGTACTAGATGGCATTCCGGCCACCATCAAAGACCTCACCTTGACACGAGGCTGGCCGACAAGACGTGGCTCATTGTCCGGCAGCACCGAGGGACCCTGGACTGAAGACGCCCCTGTTCCAGCCCGTATCCGTGAGACCGGTGGCGTTATCCTGGGCAAGACAACCACTCCAGAATTTGGCTGGAAAGGGGTAACAGACAGCCCGGTCTACGGGATCACCCGCAATCCCTGGAATCCTGACCTGACACCAGGCGGGTCGTCGGGAGGGGCGGCAGTTGCGGCTGCGCTCAACCTTGGCTTTCTTCATCAGGGTAGCGACGGCGGGGGATCAATCCGGATACCGGCGAGCTTCACGGGGACCTTCGGCTTCAAGCCAACCTTCGGCATCGTTCCGCAATGGCCAGCTAGCGCCATGACAACGCTGTCTCATTTGGGGCCGGTGACCCGCACCGTTGCGGATGCGATCCTGATGATGAATGTGATTGCACGAAAGGACGCTCGCGATGGCTATGCGGGTCCGGCGTACCTAGGTCTCGACCCCGATCCAGCAAAGACCACCATCAGGGGCCTGCGGATCGGCTACAGTCGGAACCTCGGCTATGTCAAGGTGGCGCGAGATATCCAAAACGTTACCGATAATGCGATCGACCAGCTTCGAGCTCTTGGGGCCGAGGTGGCCGAAGTCAATCCGGGATTTGCGGATCCGGTGGAGGTGTTTTCTACATTCTGGTTCGCTGGCGCCGCCCGTATTGTGTCACGAATGAACAAACAGCAAAGACAATTACTAGATCCTGGCTTTCTGGAAGGTGCCGAACGCGGGCTGAAGATCACCCTTACCGAATTTCAGGAAGCTGAGGCGATGCGGTTCGAGCTCTCCGCTCTGATGGCGAAGTTCCACGAAAATTACGATCTCTTGGTCACACCGACGATGCCTATCGCGCCGTTCCCCGTCGGGCGAAATGTGCCGGATGATAGTTACAAGGGGTGGGTGGACTGGACGCCCTTCACCTACCCTTTCAACTTGACCCAGCAACCAGCAGCATCGATTCCATCGGGCCTGGATGATCAAGGGCTGCCCGTCGGGCTACAACTGGTCGGCGCGCGCTATTCCGACACCTCCGTCCTAGCCGCGGCATATACGATCGAAAGTCGCCTGGGGCTTCCTTCTTTCGCGAGGAGCAGATTCCACGCTGCCACCCCTTAAAACTTGAGACTGCCGCGCTCAAGCACCTGACGGCCTCCAAGCGGTCAAGCCACGGACGCGAATGTCATTCGATAAAGGGGCGCGGCGTCATAGATGGGCAGTCCTGTCCTACGACGGATTGCTGACGTCACCATCGGGGACAATGTACATTCAAATAGGAGTGCGTCAATCTTGGGATGTGCGGCGCGAAGTCGCGACACAGACTGCAACCCGGGGACTCCATTTCGGTAACACTAGCCGGCCGCGTATTACCTTCGATGCCGCCGATGGCTACTCTTGCCCCTGCGGATGAATCCATGCCCAGCAGCTCTTCGCCGCAGTGTCTTGAGTCTGCGGCCAGACGGCGAGCTTTGCGCCGGCCGGAAGCTGCCGGAGGAGCGTGGGCGCCAGTAGCAGGCTCGACATGGCCACGGGAAGTTTGACAGACGTGGCCAGTGCAGCCTGGCACCAGATACTGAAGCCGCAGTCCCTGGTTATCGCGACGGCTCCGCGCTCAACCAACCGCCTGGCAGCTGCAATGTAGGCCGGCTCGAGAGAGGCATCGCCAGGACTGACCCTCTCCGCCAAAGCCCCGGCCGCGGTCTCTATTATAATTGGGAAGTCGAAGTTGCCGGGTTGAAGACCGACCCCGATGCGGTGGCGGAAATTCACCAGGGCGCAAGTCCGATCTCCAGCCTGTGATTTTTGCAACACTGGCCATCCAATGAGGATCCAACTGCCGTCTGATCGTGACAATTCAGCTGCGTCAAATGCCTTTGCCGCCAAGATGGCGCGTATCGTCAGGTTGTGCTGACCAAGCTGGGACGCTCTACGAGCGCAGGAATCCTGCATTCGCCTGACGCTTCCGGCTCGGTTGCAAGGCTCGGGAATAGTAATGACGAAACAGTGGATCAGCACGCCGTAAGCCCAGTGCAAAAAATGCGGGCTTCGTGCCGAACCTTTTTTTGGAACGGCGGGCGCGGATCTCATCATTGAGATTACCGGAAAGCCTGTCCGGACTTTTCCGAAGCCGCACTGTTATCCTGTTCGAGAGCGACGCATCGATGGTTCCTTTCCCCGCCTCATCGACAAGCTCACCCGTGTCCACTTGGCTCATCCACGACGACTTCGGCAACCATGCTCTCTCCGATCAGCAGCGCTTCCACCTCTTCGAAAATCGTCGAGGAGCGCTATCAGAGAAAATCCACCCTGATCACCGCCCAGGTCCCCGTGGCAAGCTGGCACGACCTTATTAACGACAGCACGGTCGCCGACGCTATACACGACCGCTCGTGCACAATGCACACCGCATCGCCCTTCAGGGCGAGAGCATCCGAAGAAAAAAGCCTCGGCCCTCTTGACCGACTCCGAGAACACCGAAATCAATCAGCCCTACAGCAACCAGGCTGCCGAGGACCAACCTCGACGAACTGTCGGACTTTTGTGAAAACGCTGTCCGGGAATTAGCGGAATCGCTGTCCAGCTTTTGAAGCGCGCAATAACACTATGGCCGTCATCGAAATGAGCAAGGCGAAGTGCTGATTGCCGCGTTTGTTCCGGGATTAAGCGCCAGCCTCTCAAGAAGATTTATGCCGACTCGCCATCATTGTTGAAACTGCTGCAGCGCTCGCACGTTGAAGCCGGCCAGGCCGGGCATACGATTATGCGGATCGCCTTCGCCCAACTTCAATTCTGGACGCCAGGGCTCGATGTAAGGGACCGGCGAGCGTCAAAAGACTGCGGATGGGTCGCCGCTCGTCCCCTGGGATACGATCTCTGTCGGATTTTGTCGCGCCTGCGACATAGTGGTTGTGCGGGCCAGTTTAGTACCTGATATGACCGTAAGTTTGATATCAAACTCAAAGCACTGGCCGACGTGCATTTTGCGAGGTTGGCACGGTTTTTGAAGCGATCATTTCGCGTCGGAGCGCTCTCATCCGCCGGTTATCATCTGTTTTGGCATAAACCCTGCATAAGGCTTTATTGATGGTACCGCAACCCAACTCGCCGTCTTTCGAGCTACTTGGGCAAAAAGAGCACCGCCAGCGGAAAGGGTCGGGAACCGGAGAGGGAACCGGGTGGTGGACCTATGTTTGTGGAGGGGGTTGTGAAAAGGGTCAGCCATGGTGCTTCGAGCCTCTTGTACTCGTGCAGGTCGTCAATGTTGATATAGCGGTTGGCCTCCATCCAGTTTTCATTGGTTTCGTGACAGCAGACAAACGTCAAAGGAGATAGCTCATGCGAGTAGCCATCGTAACGAACAGTGATTTCAACGGTGTGATTAACCGGTTCGGTCAGCCTTGTCCGCAGCCGCCGCAGCCTTGGCCGCATAGCGGCACGTTGGAAGATGTGGTGGCGGCACTTCAAGAGGGCGGCCACGAGACGGTAGTGTGTGAAGGCGATAAAGGACTGCTCGCCAGTCTCGAGCGGTTCATGCCACCTGATCCGCAAGGTCGCCCCTCGGGAATGGTCTTCAACTTGGCGGAGGGAATTCAGGGCGAAAAGCGTTACACTCATGTTCCTGCCATGCTTGAGATGGCCGGTGTTCCATACACTGGATGTAGCCCCTTCGGGATTGGGCTGACGGGAGACAAAGTCATTACCAAAATGCTCATCCGCGATCAGGGCGTGCCGACTCCGAACTTTCGCGTGATGCGTCGCGGCACCGAGAACACCGGCGACCTGAGATTCCCAGTGGTAGTGAAGCCGCGGGAGGAGGACTGCAGCTTCGGATTGCAGATCATACATGAACACTCTAAGTTGCGGCAGGCCGTCGAAGTGATCGTCACGCAGCATGCTCAGGATGCGCTAGTGGAGGAATACATCGAGGGGCGGGAAATCTGCGTTGCGTTGCTCGGAAACGGGGAGCCCGAAGTTTTGCCTCTAGTGGAGCAGGACTTCGGTGACCGCGAAACGCGTGTTATGAATTGGGATGCGAAGTACGTGGCGGCCGCAGCGGTGCCCAAGATTTGCCCGGCGAAAATCGAGAGCGGGCTTGAGACGATGTTACGGGATATTTCGGTTGCGACCTTCCGTGCCTGCCACTGCCGGGACTATGCCCGCGTCGATTTCCGGATCGATCGCTCAGGCCAACCGTTTGTCCTAGAGATGAACTCGGTGCCGGCCCTTGGTATACACTCCAGTTATGGCACAGCTGCAACGGCCGGCGGACACAGCTTCGTAAGCTTGATCAATCGCATCCTCAATGTCGCCCACACCCGCTATTTCGGAATCGGCGTCTCATAGTGGATTGATCGGATCAAAAGAGTCCGATTTCGGGATTCCGTTTTGCGGTTTGGCGTGCGAGTTAGATGCATGCGCAATAGCATCCCCCTTCACCGTTTTGGCCAGCGACCGTCAGCGCCTGCAAGCGCTCGTCGCGGCGCCAGGAAGCCCGCAAGCACGTTCGGGGGCCGCATCGTCGCGCTGTGCTTCGAACCACGAAGCCAAAGCATACTTGGACCACCGGCTAGGTCGAGCGAATGAACCGCACCATCAAGGACGCGACGGGCAAGCGTTTCCACTACGACGATCATGACCAACTGCGTCGGCATCTTGCCGACTTTGTTGCGGCCTACAAATTTCGGCCGCAGGCTGAAGGCCCTCAAAGGTCTCACCCTACGAGTTCATCTGCAAGGCATGGGCTTCCCAGCCCGAGCGCTTCACTCTCAATCCGCTCCACCAAATGCCTGGACTTGTCTATTCGGCGTGTTGAAGTCAATCCCATTCAAGCTTCCTAGGCTGACCTGCCGACGCGATTATCCTAGCCTGATTGATGTAACCGCGGCGTCAAACCGAGATACGGCCCCACGTCCTTCGAATTCCTGAAGGGGGCAGGAATATCGACCGTGGCGTTGAAACCCAGTGCAACGATAGGGCCGACGCCCAGCACGGTCATCAACCGCCTGCAAACCGTGTCACCCCTCACGATCGACAACAGTCTTTCGTGTAGCACCGTGAACTGCTCGCAAAGTTTCCGACGGGCGGTGAGCAACGTCTCCATGATGTCTCGAGTTCCGGAATGTCACCGGAAGGGTCCCGGATGCGATCCGCGAATTTGCCGGCCGTCGACAATGCCAACTTTGAGACCGAAGTTACGAAACAGGCCACGGATGTCGTTCTCGATGGCGATGGCCTTTTCCTGAAGCGACTTGAGGGCCGTCAGCAGCGCCCGGCGATTCTGGGTCGTCAGCGTCTTGACAGTAAGACCGTATGTCCGCCTCTGCCGATGAGGTGGCTCGCCCTACACTGCGCGTCCGAGGGTTGCTCGGACGGGCCGAGCCGATCCTCACCACAGGAGGACGAGCCGTGGCGGATTATAGAGAAGCATTTGTCGGAATCGATGTTGCGAAGCTTAAGAACGCTATTGCGATTGCGGAGGCAGGCCGGGAAGGAGAGGTTCGGTTCTTCGGTGAGGTCGACGCGTCGGCGACCAGCATGCGGCGGGTCATAGGCCGGATCGCCAGCCGCTTTGATTACGTGCATTTCTGCTATGAGGCTGGGCCGACCGGGTACGGCCTTTATCGCCTGATCCGGTCGCTCGGGCACGAGTGCACCGTGGTTGCACCATCATTGATACCAAGGAAGCCCGGCGATCGGGTGAAGACGAACCGTCGAGACGCCATTTCCCTTGCCCGACTATTGCGCGCCGGCGAGCTGACCGCGGTGTGGGTTCCCGATGAAGGGCACGAGTCCATACGGGATCTTGTTCGCGCGCGGGCGGGCGCGGTCGAGACGCTGCGGGTCCATCGCCAGCAGGTGAGCGCATTCATGCTCAAGCACGGCCGTAGCTATCCGCGAAAGAAGAGCTGGACGATGCGCTATCTACGCTGGCTTCAGGAACAAGGTTCGATCATCCCGCGCATCAGATCGCACTCCAGGAGATGGTCGAGGCGGTGCGCGTCTCGAAAGAGCGGGTCGAGCGGCTGGAGCGTGTGATCGAAGAGTTCGTCCCGGCCTGGTCGCTGGCACCGATCGTGTGGGCGCTTCAGACATTGCGTGGGGTAGACCTAATTGTCGCCGTGACGTTCGTCACCGAAGTCGGCGACGCCAGCCGGTTCGAAAGCCCACGCCAGCTCATGGGATATCTCGGTCGGGTCCCCGGCGAGCGCTCAACCGGGGAGACAGTCCGGCGCGGCGGCATCACAAAGGCAGGCAACGGTCGGGTTCGCCACATGTTGGTCGAGAGCGCCTGGACCTATCGACATCCGCCCAAGGTCGGGAAGGCGAAGCTATACCGGTTGGAGCAGGCGTCACCGAAGGTGCGTGAGATCGCCTGGAAGGCGCAGTCCCGCCTGACAGCCCGCTACCGCATGCTGAGCGCTCGGGGCAAACGGACAACGGTCGTCTGCACCGCGATCGCCCGTGAACTGGTCGGCTTTATGTGGGCAGTCGCAAGGGAGGCGCGCGTCACCTGATCGCTCGCCGCGATGGCGCACATATCGCGCATGGGCGGAGGCGGGACCACGGCAGGGGAATGCCCGTCAGACGCTTTGTGGCCGGCAAATCGACCGACGCCCGCAGTAAGATAGGAACAGCCCCGGACGCACAATCGGGAATGCGGTAGCCAACCCGCGCATCAGAGCTTGATCACCGACGTCCTTCAGTTCCGCCTCCCCACCCATGCGCGATCATCAGAATGAGCAGCCGTTCCTCGGATCGGGCGACCTCATGCGTTCCAAACCTTGACAGCGGACATCAGAGCGGTGTTTCCGGACCACCTTTCGGGAGTGGTCGCGATCTGTGAGGTTGCCGATCCTGTATTGGGATCGGAGATCGGCTTGTGTCTGGACTTGACCTTACGCTTGACCCGGAGCGGCAGCTTCGGCGTTTCGAGGTGATCAACGGTGCCGGCGGTCGGCGTCACTGGTCGGTGGGTGACAAGGCGCGGATCATCGGAGAG
>NZ_RZQP01000400.1:0-3043 GCF_003998165.1 Mesorhizobium sp. M7A.F.Ca.US.007.01.2.1
GTAAATTCAACGGTGTTCTGGTAGGAGGCAAAAGTGTCCCAGCGAAGCGTCGACAAAGACCGATTGGAGCGCGCAGACCGCGAGGCAAAAGTTGCTAACGCGGCCGAGAGAGAGGCGCGTTATTTGAAAACTGCGCGACTTCGAGAACAACGCCTTGCTGCCGAAGCCAAGGGTCCCCAGGCTTCGAAGAAAGGCCGATCCAGGAGCTAAGGCGCTTAGCCGCCGAGGCTGGCCGTGAGACAGCGACGCCCTTCTGATGGAACATACACCACGCTAATAGTTCTAGCGCGCCGGGCACGCGACGATCCCGGCACATCCTCATTGGGGCGCCCGCCGCTGCCGTCAAGGAGGCCGGCGCAAGGCGCGCTCGACGCGTGAGCGAGGGGAACATCATGAATCCCGAAAAGCCCAGCATTCATGCGCCATCCGCCGAGCTGCTCGCTGCCATGGCTAATGAAAAGCGCCTTCTCGCTCTAATGATTCTTGCTGACGGAGAAATGTCCGTTTCTGATCTGGCGCCGCGATTGGGGCTTAGCAACTCAGCACTCTCCCAGCATCTCGGCATGATGCGAGAATCTGGTCTGGTCACCCGGAGGCAGGAGCGCCATAAAGCGTATTACTCGTGCACAGATCTTGCCCTGAAAGTCCTTGAGCTCCTGGACTGGCTTGTTGAGCGGGAAACTCTGCCTGGCGGCGACCATCATCCATAAAGCCGGACCTTTGGAAGGTTGCGATGTCGGGACTCAAGGCTCGTCACCGGATTGTGGAGATTTGTAAGCTTCGACCCCGCCGCCAGCGATGGCGGCGGGGTTGGATGGTTCGTTCAGTCGTAAACCTTGATGATTTTTCGGGTGCCCGGGTCCACCAGCACCGTGCGGTTGTCGACCACAACGTAGCGATATTTGACGTTGGGGACCTCATGGATCTCAACCGTTTCCGGCAGGGCTGTCCCGACATTCAGTTCCACGCCGGGGAGCTTGACCGACGCCAGGGGCTGCTTCTTCACATATTCGCGGATGACGGTGTCCTGTTCCGGCTGGATGATGATGTCGTCCGCGGCGGCTGAGCCGATCCCAGCCAATAGCAACATCGCTGCTGCGGTGTTCTTTAGAAGCATGTTCATATCTGCACTCCTGTAGGGACGGGCGCAACACGATCATCGTCCCGCGCCGCCCGGCAAGTTGAACATGGAGCCGCCCTAAACGTTCCGCCCTAGGTACTTAGGTCTAGTCCCCTTGGGACCTAAGTCTGGTTCTGGAAACCGCATTGGTCCTGTCAGCGGCAGCGGCTGGAACGCTTGGCTTCCGCGGCTGTTGTCTCTCGAATTTGGAAGAATGCAGATGGATAAAGTGTGGACCAAGCACGCTGGTTGTTCGCGGCTGTGATGGCACTCGTTCTTGGCTGGCCTGTGGTGGATCGGCGCAGCAACGTCCCTTCCGACGCCGAACCCCTGTATCTTTAACCTGCAGTAGGTGACCTGATGTTGCGCGACAAGGAGAGTCGGATCTTAGAGGCAGGCCTGCTGGCGGCGGTGCCTGTTTGTGTGGCGATTACCGCACTGGTCGCCTTGATGACCTTGGCCAGCATATGAATCGGTTCCTTTTCGCAGCCTCCGACTTCCTATCTCGGCCGCCAGGCTTCTATGTCATGCTCGTGGCAATGGTTTTGTGCACCGCCCTGGTGCCTTTTGGACTGACAAATGCGGTCACCTATGCCCTGTCGGTTGCCGCCATCGTGATCACCGGTGTTGTCCTTTTACAAGGCTATCGCGATACCGCCGCCATTCACGCAAAACTCGACGAGATCATCGTTTCACTGAACGAAACCAGGAACGACGTTGTCGGATTGGAGCATGCCGAGCCGGACGAGATCAGGGAGAAGCTTGTAAAACTCGAAGAAGAAGCGTCCCGAACAGTCGGGGCTGCCAGGCGCGAACTTTCGAAAGCAACAGGAGAGAGATCATGAACAATCTCATTTGGCTCGTTGGTGCGGTGGTCGTCGTCTTGGCGATTTTGAGTTTTTTTGGGCTTCGGTAGGCGACGAGCATTTCCGCCGACAACCTGAAGGATCAGGGGGAACTACACTTGGCGTCGCAATTGCTTTCATGAATGACAATCAGCCGCCCCCCGACAAGTTGATATCCGAGCCACCGCCAGATTGGCAGGGCGTGTTTTTTGCCACCGCTGCCCTCGTCTCGTCCTTATGCGCCCTGCTGCTGGCATTTTGGATGTCTGTTTGATCGCTGTCGGAGGGGCCCACTGTCCTATAAAGAGCCAAAAAGGTTTGGCATCAAAGTTGCATTGACAAGTTGGGGCGGATGAAGCCCGCCGCTTCGCAAATGGGGCGGCGGGCTTTCATAAGCTAACCCTCAGAAACGAGCCTTGGCCAGCAATTTACTTGGCGAAGGTCACGCATGTCGACCGGCTGACGCCGCCGGGATGCCTGGGTAAGCGCAATCTGTGGCGCTACCGACGTCTTTCCGCCGTGTGGTGATCTTCTGGTCGGCCGTCCCGTCTGCTTCAGGCTCTTTGCCGGCAAGCATACCAAACTCACCGTTGGATTTTTCCGCTATCAGGTCCCCCCTGCTAGCAATGGCAACTCTTCGATCGGTCTGGGGTTCCTGGACAATCTGGGATCGGTGTCACTCCGCCCAGCTCGTGACGGCGGGAATGGCGCCCCGAAAATATCCGACATTTATCAAGGCCCGGAACAAAGATGGCGCCGGGAGATTGGAGTTCATCGTCCTCCTCAACCAAGGAACCTAAGCATGAGAACCAAACTACGCATGGCATCGCTGTCGATCGCGACCGCAATGACCGCTGTACTGCCTGCCTTGTCAGCAGAGACGGCCCAGGACTTCGTCACGAAGGCCGCGATCGGCGGGATGTTCGAAGTGCAGTCCAGCAAGGTCGCTCAAAGCAAACTCCAGGATCCGACCCTTAAGGATTTCGCGCAGAAGATGATCTCCGACCACGGTGCTGCGAACGCCAAACTCGAGAGTATTGCCGGCGAACAGAAATTGCAGGTGCCCGCCGACCTCGAC
>NZ_RZQP01000401.1:0-3039 GCF_003998165.1 Mesorhizobium sp. M7A.F.Ca.US.007.01.2.1
CGGGATCGCCGCGACGGCGCTGGTGCTCGTCGACCAGGCGGGAGCGCCGGCGGGCATTTTTGCGCGGCGCCAGCGCGATCGGGCTGAGAAGCACCTCGACCCGGTCCGTCGCGGTCACGCCAAGCAAGCCGAAGCCAAGCCGGCGGCAGAGATTGCGGAACCTGGCATCGCTTTCGCGTCCCTTGCCGCGAGCCGACATGCGCGCGGCCAGCCACACCTCGTCGCAGGCCGCCGCACGATCGACACCTTGCAGCACCAGTTCGAGATTGAACTGCAGCTTCAACTCGCAGATGACGACAACCGGCGGCTCCCCCTCGCGCAACGCAACAACATCGCAGCCGTCGATCTCGCCTTTGACGACAAAGTCGAGGCTTTCGAGGAACCGCTTCACCGGCGCATAGAGTGAGGTCTCGTTCATGGCGCAAGGTTTAGCCGATTCGAGGCGAAAAGCCTTCCGGTGGTTCGGCGTCCTGCGGCTCGAAAGGGGACCGGTGTGGATACCGCAACGCCGGGCCAGCCGTCAGGTTTCGGCGTTCGGCACCGCCCGGTTCGGCAGCTTCCTGCGGCGCAGGAGCGGATAGCCGATCTGGCCGAAATAGGTGGAAGGGATCGGATCGTCGACGCCGTACTTCTCCGGCACCTTGTCACCGGTGGGATTGTAGGTGCCGAACAGCACGTCGAGGAAAGGCAACTGCCCGGCGAAGTTCTTGTCATAGGCTTCGCGCTGGTTGGCATGGTGCCAGCGATGGAACTGCGGGCTGGCGATCAGCCACTTCAAGGGGCCGAACGGAATCCGCACGTTTGAATGCACAAGCAGCGTATGTCCAAGGTAGAGAGTCGAAAAGACGGCGATCGACGCTTCCGAGAAGCCGAGGAAAAAGATCGGCGTCAGCGATATTGCCTTTGTGACGATGGCGTCGACGGGATGATTGTGGAAGGCCCCGAGCCAGTCGAGTTCTTCAATGCCGTGGTGAACGGCATGGAACTTCCAAAGCGCCGGGATTTTGTGAAAGGCCCGATGTGTCCAGTAGACGCCGACATCGGTGATCACGATGATTTCGGCAACCTGCAGCCAGACGGGCTGGCCGCTGACGGCCTGCGTTATCGCTTGCGGGACCAGGAGTGCAGCGGCACCGAGCGCGCCTGCCGCCATCATGACGATGGCCAGCTTTATGATGAAGCCGTTGAACAGCAGATAAATCAGATCGACAGCGAAGCCTTTGCGAAAGATCTTCTGCGGCCGCTCGGCGAACAGATGTTCGAACGGAATGAAGATCAGGGCGCAGATCAGAAGTGCCTTGATGCCAAAGATATCCATCGATTCGCCTCAGCGCGCAGTCCGCGCCTCTGAGAGGAACCACATCTCCCTTTCCAAAGGCTAAAGGCTCTACCTTTTGCGCGAGTGGCGGCGGCAAACGCGGATTGTGAATGGAACGCGGGCGGACGAGGAGACGCGAATGCGGGCTCGTCCTGCGGCGTGTGGCCCATCCCCCAACTAGAACCTGACCGCGAGATTGGCTTTCACGCTCTGGTCTGCGGCGCGACTGCCGAATTGTCCCCCATAGGTGAGGCCGAGCGTGGCATTGTGTGCGATGGCGATGTCGAACCCGACATCGAGTATCAGCCCGTCCTTGGCGATCGGCACGCCCGCGACGGTGAATGATGCGCCGCCGGCGAATGCGAAGCGCGACAGCGGTACGGTCTCGCCGAAGGCATGGCGCCAGCCGAGCGTGCCGCGAACCGTCGCCGCCATCTCGCCGACGGTGAACTCGCCTGAGGCATGTAGGCCGAGCGTGGTGAAGGTCGCATCGGTGATTGCCGAAGCGCTTGTCAGCGTCGCCGCGCCGCCTGTCTCGGTGAAGCCGTCAGTCCGGAGGTTCACATAGGCGAGATTGGCGAAGGGCTCAAAGCCTAAATTTCCAGCATGGATACCATAGCCCAGTTCGCCGAACACCTGCGCCGTTCCGGCGCGATAATCTGCCTTGAGGCTGTCATTGAAACCGGGGAAAGTGACGGAGCGGCTCGTCGCGATGTCGTGCCAAGTATAGGATGTACCGGTGCGCAAGCCGAGCGTGCCGCCCCCAACATCCCAAGTGGTGCCGCCATAGAGGCCGAGATGATAGTTGTCGCTCGAGCCCGACGAGGCGCGGTCTTTCATATCGAGGTTGGTGCGGCTGTATCCCGCCATGATACCCAATCGCCAGGTGTCGAAAATGGCGGCGTCACCGCCAGCCAGGAAACCGCCAGTCGAGCGGTCAACGCGGGCAGCATTGCCGTCGCTGCCAGTATGGCCCCATGAACCAAAGCCCTGACTCCAGAGGGCGAAGCGATCGGTGTCCGACGCCACTGCAGCGGTCGTATTGGGATCGAGCGAGACATAGGCGCCCGCAGCACCGCCATAGGTCTGATCGGCGTAGGCCATGACCGGAGCGGCCGATGCACCGACGATACCGAAAGCGGCCCGGATGCGGTTCGTCGCCGCGTCGCGCAGAAGACGGCTATCTTCGATGAGGGAAGTCTGCGCCGAGGGATACACCTCGCCCGAGAGCTGGTCGAAGGCATCACGTGCCTGCACGTCGGTCGCGAGGTTGAGGATGACGTTGTACAGGGATCCGGATGTCGGCAGGCTCTCGAGCCCCCCAGCGGTTGCGATCTGATTGCGGGTCAAGGCTGCGTCGGTGAAGTTGCGGTATTTCAGGATGTCGAGATAGGCGTTGTTGGTGTCATAGGTATCGACAAGCCTGAGGAAGGCGGTGTTGACAACTCCAGTCAAGGCAGCGAACTGCCCGGTCAGCCCGGCATCGGCGGTCAACACCGTATAGCGGGTGCCCGGCACCGCAATGCCGCCCGCGGCGTTCACGGTCAGCGTCGCGCCAGTGATCGTCGCGGTGCCGGAGGTGCTGAACCTGTCGGCCTGGCCGGCCGTGTTGATATCGATCGCCATGATGCTGCCAGTCGCGAAAGCGGCATTGCCGCCGGTTTGCCGGATCACATCGCCGGCGCCAGCGTCGGCCATTGTCAAGGTGCCTTGATTGGTGA
>NZ_RZQP01000402.1:0-2940 GCF_003998165.1 Mesorhizobium sp. M7A.F.Ca.US.007.01.2.1
CGGTCAAGGCGCCGGCTGACGGCATCGTCAGCCAGGCCTCGTCGTTCAAGGTCGGCCAATATGTCGGTTCCGGCACGCCGCTGTTTTCGCTGGTCGAGACCGGCGACACCTGGATCGATGCCAATTTCAAGGAAACGCAGCTCACCCACATGAAGCCCGGTCAGAAGGCCGAGATCGTGGTCGACACCTATCCGGGGCGCACCTTCGAGGCGACGGTCAAGGCGATCGGCGCCGGCACGGGAGCCGAGTTCTCGCTGCTGCCGGCCCAGAATGCCACCGGCAACTGGGTCAAGGTCACACAGCGCATCCCGGTTCGTCTCGAACTGACCGATACGGACGCCAAGATGGCGTTGCGCACCGGCATGAGCGCCACCGTTACCGTCGACACCGGCGTGGCGCGTGGCCTGCCTTCGATCTTCGGTCACGCCACGGCCGGCGAGGCCGCGCAGTAACGTCAACAGAATGCCGCAGGACCAGCGGCAGAGGTGAATAGCAGGATTGGTCTGATGGGAGGAGCTGGAAGGATCAGCGTTTGGGTGCTGCCGCGGTGCGGCCTGGCCGAATCTGAAATCTCCGACGCGGACCCGTCGGTCCTCATGTTTCCGGGCGGCAGGCATCCGCTCATCAGAGACTTTCAGTCGATGTAACCCCCACATCGACAATCGCGTCCCACCGCGACGAGGGTCTCTCAACCGAAGGCGTTGCCGCCCGGAAACCCCTTGTACACGTTTTTGTTACCTGCTGGAAGTTCCACGCCATGAGCACGCCCGAACCCTTCAAAGAAGTGCCGCATCGCGGCCTGATCACGGTCGCGCTCATGTTGGCGACGATCATGCAGGCGCTCGACACGACGATCGCCAACGTCGCGCTGCCGACCATGACCGGCGATCTCGGCGCCTCGCCTGACAACATCAACTGGGTGCTGACCTCCTACATCGTTGCCGCCGCCATCATGACGCCGGTCACCGGCTGGCTGGCCGATCGCTTCGGCCGCAAGGAACTGTTCCTGACGGCGGTGGTCGGCTTCACCGTGTTTTCGATGCTGTGCGGCATCGCCTGGAGCCTGGAGACCATGGTGTTCTTCCGGCTGATGCAAGGCGTGTTCGGCGCCGCGATCGTGCCTCTGTCGCAGACCTTCCTGCTCGACATCAATCCCAGGGAACGCCATGGCCAGGCGATGGCCATCTGGGGCGCCGGCATCATGCTGGGTCCGATTCTGGGCCCGACACTCGGTGGCTGGCTGACCGAGAATTTCAACTGGCGTTGGGTGTTCTTCATCAATCTGCCGGTCGGCATCGTCGCCTTTCTCGGTATGGCCGCTTATTTGCCGGCTATCGCGCGGCGCGTGCGCGGCTTCGATTTCTTCGGCTTCGCCATGATATCGCTCGGCGTCGGCGCGCTTCAGCTGCTGCTCGACCGCGGCGGCGAGGTCGACTGGTTTTCCTCGGTCGAGATCTGGATCGAACTTGGTCTTTCGCTCACCGGCTTCTGGGTGTTCATCATTCACACCATGACGGCCGAGCACCCCTTCATCGATCCCAAGATCTTCCTCGACCGCAATTTCGTGACCGGGCTCGCATTCATCTTCGTCATGGGTGTGCTCATCCTGGCGAGCATGTCGCTGCTGCCGCCGATGCTGTCGACCATCTTCGGCTATCCGACCGTCACCATCGGCATCGTCATGGGGCCACGCGGCGTCGGCACCATGATCTCGATGCTCGTCGTCGGGCGGCTCATGAGCAGGATTGACGCCAGGATCCTCGTCGTCATCGGCTTCCTGCTGACCGCGCAGTCGCTCTACACCATGTCCAGCTTCACCCCGCAGATGGACAATTGGCTGATCATCAGCTCCGGCGTCATCCAGGGCCTGGGCATGGGGATGGTGTTCGTGCCGTTGTCGACCGTCGCCTTCGCCACGCTTGACGTGCGCTTCCGCACCGATGCCACGGCTCTGTTCAGCCTGGTGCGCAATCTTGGCTCGTCGATCGGCGTGTCGGTCGTGACGGTGTTGATGGTGCGCAACACGCAGATCAACCATGCCGAGCTTTCGGCCTTCATCAATCCGTTCAACCCCAATCTGTGGGCTGTTTCGCCGGCGGCCGCAGGCGGCGATCCAACGGCGCTCTCGCAGGTCGATCGCATGGTCAATCTCCAGGCCATGATGATCTCCTACGTCAACGACTTCAAAATACTCATGGTGATGACACTGCTTGCCATCCCGTTTGTTTTCCTGCTGCGCAAGCCGAAGCAGGCACCAGCCGGCGGCGCGCCGGCGGCGCATATGGACTAGCTTTCCATCAAATCGTCTTGGGTGTGGCGCACCGAACCGGCACGTTTTCCTATTTTCCGAGCACGAGGCTCCAGTAACGGAGCTTGCTGTCGCTGCCGTCGCGCACATAGGCAAGGCCGAAGCGTGTGAAGCGCGGGTCGAGCATGTTGCGGCGATGGCCTGGTGAATGCACCCAGATGTCGAACAGCTTCTCGAGGTCGAAACGACCCTCGGCGATGTTCTCCGCCGCGGCACCGGAAATTCGATTGTCCCTGACGCGCGAGGCGAAATCCTTGCCCCAGCCGGTGGTGTGGCTCATGCGGCGGCGCTGCGCCATATAGCCTGCCTGCTGCAGGGCGGCCTGTTCGAGCTGCCGGTCGGGGACCAGCGGCGCGAGCCCGGCCGAGGCGCGGATGCTGGCCAGCGTGCTGGTGGCGGAGGAGGAGACCCCGGCGCCTTCACCGGTTGGCAGTGAAACGGTGCTGCAGGCGGCGAGCCCCGCCAGGGCTGCGAGGCCGGTCAGCACCATGCGCCTGTTCAGCTTCGGGATCGGGTGGGTTTCGATTTTCGCTATGGTCATGCCCCTGAGATAATGGCGATCATGGCTTTTGCCGGGCAGGGCGGCGAAAATCGGAGAGGGGGCGACAGACTGACGCTGGCCGGTACAACGC
>NZ_RZQP01000403.1:0-2929 GCF_003998165.1 Mesorhizobium sp. M7A.F.Ca.US.007.01.2.1
AATCCGCCTATAGTGCCGCCATGCCCATCCGCCAGCTTTCCGAAACGATGATCAACCAGATCGCCGCCGGCGAAGTCATCGAGCGTCCGGCGAGCGTGGTCAAGGAACTGGTCGAGAATGCGCTCGATGCCGGTGCTTCGCGCGTCGAGATCGTCACATCGGGCGGCGGGCTGAACCTGATCCGCGTCACCGATGACGGCTCCGGCATTCCCGAACGGGAGCTGGCGCTGGCGATCGCACGTCACTGCACCTCCAAGCTCACCGAGGATATCAACGACATTCGCTCGCTGGGCTTCCGCGGCGAAGCGCTGCCGTCGATCGGCTCGGTGTCGCGACTTTCGATCCGCTCGCGCACGGCAGCAAGCGACAGCGCCGCCGAGATCGGCATCGAGGGTGGCCGCGTCCTGCCTGTCAGGCCGGCGGCGGCCAATCGCGGCACCACGGTCGAGGTGCGGGACCTGTTCTTCGCAACGCCGGCCCGATTGAAGTTCATGAAGGGCGAACGCGCCGAAAGCTCGGCCACCAGCGATGTGGTCAAGCGCATCGCCATCGCCTTCCCCGCCGTGCGCTTCACGCTGGCCGGCTCGGACCGCTCGACACTGGAACTGCCGGCCGCGGACGACAGCGCGGAAGGCAGCCTGCGTCGTGTCGCCCAGGTGATGGGCGCCGACTTTCCCGACAATTCCATTGCCCTCGACGCGATGCGCGATGGCGTGCATCTGACCGGCCACGTGTCGATCCCGTCCTTCACCCGCGCCAACGCGCTGCAGCAATATGCCTATGTGAACGGCCGCCCGGTGCGCGACAAGCTGATCGCCGGCGCCATACGCGGCGCCTATGCCGACGTCCTGCCGCGCGACCGCCACGCGGTGACGGTACTGTTCCTGACGCTCGATCCGGCCATCGTCGACGTCAATGTCCATCCAGCCAAGGCCGATGTGCGCTTCCGCGATCCCGGCCTTGTGCGCGGATTGATCGTCGGGGCCATCCGACAGGCACTGGCCGATGCCGGCGTCCGCGCCGCCACCACGGGTGCCGCCGGCATGATGGCGGCGTTCCGGCCAGGGGCCGCATCCTACGGCCACGGCGGACCGGCAAACGGCCACCGCAGCTACGACGCGGCCTACCGCGCGTCGGGTCCGTCCGGCTTCGATCCTGCCCGATCGCCGCAGCGGCCGCTCGATATGGGTTTCGATGGTGCGGGCTTCGAGCAGCGCGGCTTGCGAGAAAGCGAGCAAGCGGCTTTCGATGCCGGTCCGCTTGCCAGCGCCGATGCACGCGCAGGGCAGGATGAGGCGGCCGAGACGTTGCTCGGCGCGGTGCTGGGCGCGGCGCGCGCCCAGGTGCATGAGAACTACATCGTCGCCCAGACCAGGGATTCGCTCATCATCGTCGACCAGCATGCGGCGCATGAACGGCTGGTCTACGAGGCGCTGAAGAATGCGCTGCATTCGCGCCCGGTGCCCTCGCAGATGCTACTTCTGCCCGAAATCATCGACCTGCCGGAAGAGGATGCCGAGCGGCTTGCGCTGCATTCGGAAACGCTGGCCCGCTTCGGTCTCGGCATCGAGCGCTTTGGCCCCGGCGCTGTCGCGGTGCGCGAGACGCCGTCGATGCTGGGCGAGGCCAATGTCCAGCAATTGGTGCGCGACCTCGCCGACGAGATCGCCGACAACGACACGGTCGACACGCTGAAGGAGCGGCTGGACAAGATAGCCGCGACCATGGCGTGCCACGGCTCTGTGCGCTCCGGCCGCCTGCTCAAGGCCGAGGAGATGAACGCGCTGCTGCGGCAGATGGAGGCGACGCCCGGCTCCGGCACCTGCAACCACGGCCGCCCCACTTATATCGAACTCAAGCTGGCGGATATCGAACGGCTTTTCGGACGGCGATAGCTGCGGACGGATTGCGGGCCTATCGCTTCGCCGCTCGAGGTCGGCAGGTCAGGAGGCCGGCCGACAATGTGGTCACCCGCGATTTTCGCCCAGCGGCCTGAGTAGCGCGATCGCAGCCGCCAGCAGGAGGATCGCACCGGTGATTTCAGCCCAGCCGACCGCCTCACCGAAGAGCCAGGCTCCTGCCGCCAAAGCGGTCAGCAAATAGCGTGCAGCCGCCAGCAGGAGCGGAGGCGCGTCATTGAGACCGAGCTTGATCGCGGCCCAGGTCAGCCCCCAGATCAGCGATATCACCGCGAAGAAGAAGAGGTTGCGAACCACCGATCGGCGCTCAGCGCAGTCCCCGACGATCGACAAGTATCCGATGGATTTCGATCCGCTCCGGCAGCTCGATCAGAAACTCGGCATCGCGGTCCAGATGATGGACTTTGGTCGGTTCGCCTTTGGTAAAGGCGGTCATCGCTTGCATGTCGGCCCAATACGAGATGGTTGTGAACCACGTCTCGGCATCACGGTCCTCGCGCAGCAATTGGACGCCAAGCGCCGTCTTCTCGAGGGGCGGAATACCCTCGGCACGCAGGTATGGCTCATAGGCGTCGGCGATGTCGCGGCGGGTGCGACCGCGCCAGATGCGCGCGATGGTCGGTGTGGTCGGCATGAGGTTCTCCTTCAGTCAGGCGGACAGCAAACCGGGCATAGCGGACGCCAGTTGTGATCAGCCGTGAACACGAGCCAGGAAATCGCGGACCAGCGCCAGCGCATCGTCGAAATGTGTCTCGAGCAGCCAATGACCCGCCCCTTCGATCAGATGCAGTTCCGCATCGGGCAGATCGCGATGATAGGCCCTTGCCGACGCCGCGGGCATATAGCCATCCTCTGGCCCCCAAACGATCAACGTGGGCGGATGGTGTTCACGCAAATAAGCCTGGTAGCGCGGAAACCAGGTGAGATTGGCTTCCAGCTTCTCCATCAGACCGACGGCGATCTGCCGACGAACCGGCGTGTTCATCAGTGGCCAGTGAAGGCTCCAGAGA
>NZ_RZQP01000404.1:0-2907 GCF_003998165.1 Mesorhizobium sp. M7A.F.Ca.US.007.01.2.1
CTCCTACAACCGGGGAAAGCGTGCCGTATAATTTGAAATTGCTGTCATAAACGAAATAAATATCAGTAGTGTTGGGGATCGTTATGGTCGCAGAAAAGTCATTTATTAAACCGCCCTGGTTTGCAGATGGTAGCTGAAAGCTACCAACGACTGTATCATCCGCACGATTAAGCGCCGGATTAGTCGGCGGAGCCACGTGAGTATCCACTACATAATACGTGTTAACAGCCGAAGAGCTGCCGCCGGCAGTTATGTCCCCACTGAGTGTGAGATCAGCCGCAAGCACCCCCGAGTAGCTGGCCACGCCAGCCGAAGTCATTGGAGGCAAGGGCGTGGACGAGCCTACGCGTGAGGATATCTCCCAGGAGCCGCCCAGGGCGGCCGCGCCAATCAGCGACCCGGACGCGAGAACGTCCGCGCCTACTGCCTCTTCCAGCGCCTCTATGAAGGCTTCGCCCGTATCCCCCGATGCCGTTTCGCAGCTCCACAGCCGCAGCTCGCCGTCCTTGGCAAGCGCACGGCCGATTGCGGCAAGATCCTCGGCCTCTTCCTGCAATGTAGTTGATGACCACTCCCCTGCTGTGAAGCCGACACGCCCAGACCCACCATGTGCGATAACGTGCACCGCATCGAGCCCTGCGTGCCCTGCGAGCGCGGCAGCGATCTGCCGCGCCGCCGGTCGGCGGCCGTTGAGCACAATCGCTTGAACCTCGGGTCGCACGCTGCCGAGAATTGCCTGGAGGTCGGAAACTGAAGGATCGACAAAAAGAACTTCAGAGGCACGGGCCATGACTGGCTCCTGTTGGCTTCGAACTCAATTCACCGGCAGCCACTCACTGGCCTAGCCGGCAAGTGCTGCGACCAAAGAGATTTACCTCCCGGACGGCCCGACGGCGCCGTGGGGACGTTCCACGACTGGCGTCTCCACGCGGAGGAAGTTGGCGACCTGGAAGTTCCCGCCTTCATCAAACGTCCCAATGGCAAGCGAGCCGGCGGTGCTTGGGACTTTGACGGTGAGGGCGACAGCGAGGCTTCGCTTGGCGGCTCTGGGAAGAACGACCTGACCGACAATAGCGCTCTTGGCCGTGTCCAGAATGAAATAATTTACATTTTCAATCGTGTCGCCGATCGGCAAAATGCCTCGAACGGTGACTTCCATAGCCGCAAATCCTGCCGTGAAGCTCATCATCTTCTCCTTGGTCGCCGGCGGCCGGGCCGCAGCTTCTCTTGGTCGTACCTTAGATTTCAATCGCTGGTTCAATGGCTGCAGAGCGCGGGCGCCCGGTGAGGCCGGTCGCGCGCATTGCCGCATTGCGGGCAGGTCTAAGAGACGGGTGCGCAAGGCTTGGCAGCCTCTTCGTGCCGCTCGATCGGATGGCGCCCCAGTTGTCTTCGCCCAGGTGAGTGAGGCGTCCAAAGGACACTGAGGAATACCCATCAATCGCTGGGTAATCCGTGCTGTTGGCCAACTGCGGGTAATTCAGGCGTTGTTCTACGCCTAAGCCTGCGTCACGGCCCCATCGACTCGTACACGGTATCACCCCAACCATGGTCACTCCCGTCACGCGTGTCGCCGATTTCTCGACGACGACTTACGAGGGAACCAACTGCTTGCGGGGGGAACATCAGATTTGGGAAAACGCCGGCCTTTAGTTCAAGGCCGTACAACGTCTTCTCTTGCACGTCACCACACACTCGCCACGCCCTCACGCACGAAGTGACTTGCTCCAGACACTCTCCTGGCTTCGCAGACGCAGCCCAACAGGCCCTCTGCCCGGTTCGCGGGAACCCTCTCAACACAAGACATTAGTAAAATCTAAAATTAGCAACTTGTAAATAACCAAGTTAACAATTTATTAATTGTGGACCATGAGTAACTACTTTCGGTCGACATCAAATGGCGCGCATGGGCGGCCGAACGCATCGAGAAATCCGAGGCTTAAGGGTGCCCTCTGGTTCGCGTCGAACCCTCGATGTCGCGGCGGAATTTGCGCCTCAGCGATTGGGTCGACGGGAAATTCTGTTCTTAACCCTCTGGTCCCGAGCGACCGCAAGACCCTTGCTGCGACGGAAAGCGCTGGCTAAACAATGGACGGGTTGAGGCAGCACTTGGCTGTGAAGGGGCAATCGTTCTTTGCAACAAAGGTCATGCAAATGGCCAAGGCGACGGGATGATGCATGAGATATAAAGCCGGACAAAGGCGCAGGAATTCCCTTCAACAATTTCCAGCAGCGTGTAACGAACGCCACTCCGCCAAGGGATTAGCATGAGCACCATCGGCCTGTGCATGATCGTCAAGAACGAGGCAAAGGTCATCTTGCAATGCCTCGCCAGCGCGCTTCCTCTCGTTGACTACGTGCTCGTCATCGACACGGGTTCCGAGGACGGCACGCAGGACCTCATCCGTACCTTCCTGACCCTGCACAAAGTCAAAGGCACAGTCATCGACGAGCCTTGGCGGGACTTTGCGTACAACCGTACCTTTGCCCTTGACCGCCTGCGTGAAGTCGAGACGGTCGACTACGCCATGATCATCGACGCCGACGACGTCGTGGTCCAAGACGCTGACTTCGATCCGATCGCGTTCAAGTCGAACATGGAACACGATCTCTACGACGTCGAGGTGTCCCATGGGGGCATTTCGTTTTATCGCCCGCAGATTTGCCGCAACCGGCTTCCCTTCTCCTTCAAGGGCGTGCTGCACGAATATCTCGAGGCCCCTCCCGGCCATCTCACACGCGAGACCGCCAAGGGTTTTCGCGTGGCGACGGGGCGTGGCGGAGCACGCAGTCAAAACCCGCGAAAGTACCAGGACGACGCGGCGGTTCTTGAAAACGCGCTTGCTACGGAGACCGACCCGTTCCTTATTTCGCGATACACCTTCTATCTGGCGCAGAGCTATAGGG
>NZ_RZQP01000405.1:0-2874 GCF_003998165.1 Mesorhizobium sp. M7A.F.Ca.US.007.01.2.1
CGTCATAGCGATCGTCGACCTCCGTTAACGCCTTCGCCATGCAGGATAAGACGTCAAATGCCGGGCGCCAGTTCTTCACGCGCATGGCGAAGGCGTTAACGGAGGTCGACGATCGCTATGACGTTGTCGTGGTTGATTGCCCGCCCCAGCTTGGCTACCTGACGTTGACGGCCATGTCGGCGGCGACGTCGGTTCTCATTACAGTTCATCCGCAGATGCTCGACCTGATGTCTATGAGCCAGTTCCTGCTCATGCTCGGCGGCATATTGAAAACCATCAAGGCCGCCGGTGCGGCAATCGAGCTCGATTGGTTTCGATATCTGATCACACGCTACGAGCCGACGGATATCCCGCAGGCGCAGATGGTAGGCTTCATGCAGTCCATGCTTGCCGGCCAGATCCTGGAGAACCCGATGTTGAAGTCGACGGCGATTTCGGACGCGGGTCTCACCAAGCAGACGCTCTACGAGGTGGAGAAGTCGGCCTTTACCCGTTCCACCTACGACCGTGCACTGGAATCCCTCGATGCGGTCAATGCTGAAATCGCGACGCTGATCCATCGTGCGTGGGGACGGTCATGACGGCGAAGTTTACGGCAGTAAAAACTGGAAATTTTGTCTTTGAAATCAAATCGCTAACCGCGATTGGAGGCGGTTAAATGGCACGCAGGGACATTTTCGGCAGTGTGTTGGGCCCTGCGACGGCAGTGGCTGATGCGAAGGACGTATCCGGGTATGCCGTTCGCGGGGCGTCGCGCTCCATCATGCAATCCTTCGAGGAGCTCTCCAAGAGCTCGGTCGTGGATCTCGATCCGGCATTTGTCGACACCTCCTTCGTTTCGGATCGCCTGGACGAAGACGATGAGGCATATCAGGAGTTGCTTGCGGCCATTCGGGAAAGAGGCCAAGATTCTCCGATCCTGGTCAGGCCTCATCCTGAGCTCTCCGGTCGCTTTCAGACCGTCTTCGGGCATCGGCGCGTCAAGGTTGCCCGCCAGCTGGGACGGCCAGTACGCGCGGTCGTCAAGAAGATGGGCGATGAGGATCATGTTATTGCCCAGGGCCAAGAGAACGCCGCAAGGGCCAATTTGTCCTTCATCGAAAGGACCCTGTTTGCCGATCGCATTCTCAAGCGCGGCCACACGCCCGACACGGTGAAGTCGGCTTTGGCGCTCGATGACACGACCTTCTCGAAGATGCGTTCTGTTACCAGCAACATTCCAGAGCCAGTCATTGTGGCCATTGGCGCCGCCAAGACTGTTGGTCGGGACAGATGGTGGCAGCTCGCCAAGCTCATGGAGCATCCGGATAGCGCGGGCAGGGCGGCCGACTATGTGGCAAGTCCAGAGTTCGCCACGTCAGGCAGTGACGCACGATTTGCGCGTCTGTTCGACTTCATGAGCGCGCCGGCAAAACGCGCGCCAGCAGCATCGAAGACACAGGAAAAGGCTTGGGCACCGCACGACAGATCTGTGCGAGCCAAGATCACCGATACAGGAAAAGTGTTTACGCTTGCCCTGAAGGCCAAGGAAGCCTCGCCGTTCGGAGCGTTCATAACCGATCGGCTGGACGAGCTTTTCGAGGCTTTTCGGCAATCGGAAACAGCCAAGAAAACAGGAGACTGAAACCGCAAAAGAAAAAGGCCCCCGAACGTCGCCGTCGCGGAAGCCCTTCTCGTCTGTAGCAAGCTGAGAATCGCACTTCCCCGAATCACTGTCAAGAGTCGTGGCGCCATTTCGGCGAGCAGATTTCTTTTGCCTGATTGAAAGGCGAGGGAAATGGAGAGTGGGTTTGCGACGACGCCCTTCGGGCGGCGGCCGATGACGCTTGCGTTGGTGAAAGCCAACACGGCGTCAAGGCAGATACCTCAGGGGTCTGTCGTCGAGAAATGGCAGGTTTATCGGTGGCTGTGCGAGGGCAAGTCGATTGTCGGCGTCGGCGATCGCGCCCTGGCGGTGCTCAGCGGGCTTTTGACGTTTTATCCAGACGACCAGATCAGCGAGGAAAACGGGTTGATGGTCTTTCCGTCCAACGCTCAGCTATCGCTGCGGGCGCACGGCATGGCCGATTCCACGCTGCGCAGGAACCTGGCGGAACTGGTAAGTTGCGGCCTCATCATCCGCAGGGACAGCGCCAACGGCAAAAGATTTGCCCGCAAAGGGCCGGGCGGGGCTGTGGTGGAGGCCTTCGGCTTCTCCCTGGCCCCGTTGATCACCAGGGCAGCGGAGTTTCAGCAGGCGGCCGACCAGGTTCGAGCCGACGGTCGGGCGCTCAGACTGATGCGGGAGCGCATCACGCTGCACCGCCGCGACATCCATAAGCTGATCGAGGCGGCTGTCGAGGAGGATGTGCCCGGGGACTGGGGAACGCTGTGGAAGCGGTTCCGGGCCATTGTGGACGCAATTCCACGCCGGGCAGGCCTGTCGGAGCTGGAAGGGGTCGTCGCCGAGCTGGTAGAGCTGCACGAAGCGGTCAACAAGATGCTGGAAAGCTTCACAAATGCCAAGAATCCTAGCGGCAATGAGTCCCATAATGAGCGGCAGCAATCTGATTCAAACACAGACTCCGCTTTTGTATTTGAACCGGCTTTCGAAAAAAGCAGGGCGGAGGCCGAGCCAACATCCCACCCCCCCGAGAAGCCGAAAGGCTACCCGATTGGACTGGTGCTGCGGGCCTGTCCCGATATTGCCGACTATGCCGTCAACGGGATCGGAAGCTGGCGCGACTTGATGATGACCGCCGCCCAGGTGCGAGGATACCTTGGCGTGTCGCCTTCAGCCTATGAGGAGGCTTGCCATGTGATGGGCCAGGAAGTTGCCGCGATCGTGATCGCCTGCATTCTGCAAAGAGCGCAGCATATCAACTCGGCTGGCGG
>NZ_RZQP01000406.1:0-2855 GCF_003998165.1 Mesorhizobium sp. M7A.F.Ca.US.007.01.2.1
CGCCGGCAGTGTGCGGCTGAACATCCCGTTCAATCCCGGCAGCGGCTCGGACAATGGGGCCGACAGCGGGCCGGAGCCGGTCTATCCGGTCAGCGAAGGCCTGCGCAAGCGCGTCAACGAGCGCGTGCGTGGCGATATCGGCGTCCGCGTCCAGTCGCAGACGCTGACCGGCGGCTCGACGACGCGTGTCGCCATCAATGCCGCCACCAATGCCGCCTTCGGCAAGTTCTACTACGCCGATGGCGGCCTCGCCGGCGCCGGCACGCTGGCCGACCCGACGACGCTGGACGACGCCGTGACCAAGTCGGGTGCGAACGGTTTTGTCGTGGCACTCGGCGGCAACGGCAATCTGACGACTGGCGGGGTGACGCTTGCCAATGGACAGACCGTCATCGGCGGCGGCGAAAGCGTCACCGCAAGGCTTTTCGGCGGCGGCACCAGCACCTTCAACCTGGGCGGCAGCGACGGCACGATCCAGGGCACCAACGTCGCCAACCCCGTCTTTACGCTCGGCAACGGCAACACGCTCAACGGCATCACCATCACCGGCGGCGGCGACGGCATCTTCGGCAACAACATCACCGGCGCGACGCTGACCAATGTGACGGTCACCGGTGCGGGCGGCAACGGCGCCGACTTCACGGGCAGTTCGACCGGCATCACCGGCTCCAACTTCACCGCCACCGGCAACGGCCTCGACGGCCTGCACATCGACGGCGACGGCACCTACAATTTCACCGGCACGACGCTGCTGAAGGGCAATCTCGACGACGGTCTCGATATCACCGGCAAGGGCACCTACACCTTCGCCACCGTCAATGCGCAGGACAATACCGACCGCGGCATCACCGTGCAGGGCACGTCGACCGGAGGCACGTTCACCACCACCGGCGGCACCGTGTCAGGCAATGGCGGCACCGCCGTCTTCATCGATCCGATCACCGCCCATGTGGTGCTGGACTCGATCAGCCAGAGCGGCGGCACGTCGGGTGTCGTGCTGGAGAATGTCGCGGGCAGCTTCACCGTCAACGGTGCGACGACGATCTCCAACACGACCGGACCGGCGATCGCCATTTCGGATTCGCCGGCGACGATCCGCTTCGGCGACATCAGCATCACCAACCCCGGCGCCGACGGCATCTCGTTTGCCGGCGTCAATGCGGCGGTGGTCGCCGGCAACATCGTCATCTCCGGACTGGGTGTCGGCACCGGCCTCGACTTCTCCGGATCCAAGACCAATTTCACCGCGCAGTCGCTCAGCATCACCGGCACCGGTGCTGCCGGCTCGATCGGCATCGATCTGACGTCGCCGAGCGTTGGCGGCGCGGTGATCATCATCACCGATGGCGGCGTCATCACCAATGTCGATACCGGCGTGCGGCTGGGCATTGCCGGCACGCCGGGCGCCACGGCCAACGCCGAATTTACCTTCGGCGGCAATTCCAGCTCCATCTCCGGCATCACCGCCTCGCTCGATGCGCGCGGGCTCAATGAGGGCAGCGGCCACTACGCTTTCGGCACGACCGCGTTTACCGGCCCGCAACTTTACGATCTGCGCAATTACATCTTCGTTGCGGCCGGGGCTTCGGGCGGCGGTACGTCGATCACCGACCTCGCCTCGATCGAATATGCCGACAGCATTACCGCCAGCGACGCCATCATTGTCCTGGTCAACCGCGGGACAATCGACGACGCCACCGGCTTCTCGCTGAGCGACGGACAGGAACTGGCCTCGTTCGGCAACGACCGCGCGTTCTCGCTCGGCGGGGTGCCGTTGAATGTCACCGGCACCAACATCCATCATGACGAATCCATATCGGATTCAGCGGGTGCGGCGACGCTGACCAGTTCCGGCGGCGGTAATGTCGTGACGCTGGGCAACGGCAACACGCTGCTCGATTTCAACATTTCCGGGGGTTCCGGCTCGGCGATCTACGGCCTGGGCATCAACGGCCTGACCGTCCAGGGCGTGACGGCCAGCAATGTCGGGTCCGGCCTCTACCTCAATGGTGTGACCGGCACGGTCTCGGTCGACGACCTGACCGTCCAGACCGCATCTCAAACCGGCATCGTGCTTGTCGATTCGAGCGCGACCGTCGATTTCACCGGCAACACCAAGATTACCAGTGCCGCCAACGTCGGGCTGTTCGCCAACAATTTCGACGGCATCGCCACCTTCGACGATCTCGACATCAGTGGCGGCGGCAGGGGCGTGGCCATCTGGAGCGGCTCGAGCGGCACGCTGACTTTCGCGGCCGCGAGTTCCATCACCAACACGGGCGATGTAGCCTTCAACATCAACGGTGCGGTGCCCAACGTCACCTACAACGGCACGATCGACCAGGCCAATGCGGCCAACGCGGTCAGGATCATCGGCCAGACCGGCGGCACCGCCACCTTCGGCGGCAAGATCACCGCCAGCACGGGCTCGGCCAACGCGATCGACCTGTCCGCCAACACCGGCGGCACGGTGAAATTCACCGGCGGGCTGGACCTGACCACGACGACCGGTACCGGCTTCGATGCCACCGGGGGCGGCACGATCACAGTCGCGGCCGCGGGCACGGAGCAGATCACCACCGGCACCGGCCGGGCGATCAATCTCGACGGCATCACCATCGGCACCGGCGGCATGGCGTTCGACAGCATCACGACAGGCGTTGCGACGGCCACGGCGCTCAACTTCAATGCCGTCTCGGGCGGCCAGTTCCTGGGTGGCAATGTCACTGTCGGCGGCACCGCTGCCGGCATCAACGGCCTTGCAATCAACGCTTCGTTATCGACCTTCACCATCACCAATCTGGTGACGACCAATGTCGCGGGCACCGATGTCAGCCTGACCAACAATACGGGCT
>NZ_RZQP01000407.1:0-2791 GCF_003998165.1 Mesorhizobium sp. M7A.F.Ca.US.007.01.2.1
GCATGATACCGGAAGCGCCAAGGCCGGCAGCGGTCAGGAATTTGCGGCGGCTGATCTCAAACTTCGCCATGTCAGGCACTCCTCTCGGCTGTATTGTCGTTCTGTGCGGGAGGATCGGTGCGGTACCAGCCGGTGATGATCGAGCGCAGCTCGTTGATCGGGCCGGCGGCCAGGATCATCAGGATATGGACGACGAAGAAGGCGACCAGCAGCACCATCACGGTGAAATGGATGGTGCGTGCCGTCTGCCGGCCACCGAGCAGATCGTTGAGGAAAGGCAGCACCGAGTTCATGCTTGGCGACATCGCCAGACCGGTGATGATCATCAGCGGCAGCAGCACGAACAGAACCCCGCCATAGGCCATCTTCTGCAGCGTGTTGTATTCGCGCGTGTGGTGGAATTTGAGCTTGGCGTGGTCGACGATGTCTTGCGGCAACCGCTTCAAATCGTCGAGGCGTGGCGCGAGATCGCGGCGGATGTGACCGTTGACGATGCTGGCGACCAGCCAGACGATCAACGTCGTGGTGAGTATCCAGGCAAAGAAGAAATGGATGACGCGCGCAGTGCCGAGATCATAGTAGGACGGGATGGTCGCCCAGGACGGGAAGGCGCGGGACGTCTCCTGGCCGGCCGGACCCGACCAGCCGAGCACCCCAGTGGTGTTGAAGCGTTTGCCGAAGATCTCCGTGTAGCCGCGCGGACCCGCATCGGAGTTCTCGGCGCCGATGGCGAAGATGGTGTTGTTGTAATCGAAGCCCGATTGCTTGCCGATATAGAGCTGCGGACGGGCATTGAAGATCTGCAGGCCGGACAACAGCATGAAGAACAGCGAGATGGCCCACAGCCAATGCGTCAGCCGCGTCCAGCGCGACTGCCGGTAAATCAGCGTTTTGTCGTTCGACGCCGAAGCGCCTGGATCGGCGGCGGATTGGCTTCTGGCAACGGATTCCATCGTGTTTCGTCTCCCGGCCTCGCGGCATGGCCTGCGCGCTCATTGTCCTCCTGATACGTCGCGATCCAAACCGATGTTTCATCCGATCACGGATTTATTACGGACCGCCCAGGCTGACGGCGAGATTGACGGCAGCGGCGACGATGACCGTGTTGAAGAAAAACGACAGGATCGAGTGGACAAGCACGACACGACGCATATGCGTCGTCGAGATGTTGGTGTCGGCGGTCTGCGCCGTCATGCCGATCACCGTCGAGAAATAGAGGAAGTCCCAACCCTCCGGCCGTTTGTCGCCCGGAAACAGCAGTCCGCCGACCGGGATTTTCTTCCTGGTCTCGGCATCCATCGCATCGCCATCCATCCAGTAGACATGAGCATAATGGAGCGCTGCCATGGCATGGATGGTGAACCAGCCGAGCGGGATCGACAGCAGCGCGAAGAAGAGCTCGATGGGATGGCTTCTGTCCTTCTGATTGATCAGCAGGAACAATGCGACAACGGCAACGCCGACGACGACAAGCGTCACGGCGAAGATGACCAGCACCGGCTGGTCGGTGGCGCGCGCATTCTTGCTCAGATACCTGCCGGTGAACTTCGGCATCTGGGCGACGACGAGAATGACATAGGCGGCAAAGAACGCGTTGGCGCCGATCGAATAGGCAAGCGGAGCGTGCAGCAGCAACGCCACCAGAAGCGCAAAGACGCCGAAGCAGGCAGACACAGCAAACAGCATGTGGCGCTGCATGGGTTTGTCTATCGGAGCTTCGGCGGCCATGGTGGTTCCAGCCCTGGATAGCGCTAATCCGGTGTGGCCGATTTCATGGCACGCCGCAAGATGCGATCGAGTTCGCCCAGAAACCGCGACCGGTCTTGCGGCGCGAAGCTGGCATTGTAGCCCTTGCTTTCGCCGGTCTCGCGCAGATGCTGCTTCAGGTCGCGCATCGCCACCGCCATGCCGATCGTTTCCGGCGTGAAGGGACGTCCGGTTGGCCCAAGCACATGGGCGCCAAGCGCCACCGCGCGGGCGGCCAGCGGAATGTCGGCGGTGATCACAATGTCGTTGGTGCGTGCATTGTCGACGATCCAGTCGTCGGCGGCATCAGCGCCCTTGGAGACCACGACATTGCGGACCATCGGATCGCGCGACGGCCGCAGGCCGCCATTGGAGACGTAGGTGACAACGACGCCATGCCGGTCGGCCACTTTTTCGACCTCGGCCTTGACCGGGCAGGCGTCTGCATCGACGAGAATGGCGGGGAGTTCGCTCATGTTTCTTTTCTCCTCCCATTGTGAACCACGGAGGCCGCGCGCCGGTTGGACCGCGGCCTGCGATCTTCCTCAGTAAACCACGACGCTTCTGATCGATTTGCCCTCATGCATGAGATCGAAACCCTTGTTGATGTCCTCGAGCTTGAGCGTGTGGGTGATCATCGGGTCGATCTGGATCTTGCCGTCCATGTACCAGTCGACGATCTTCGGCACATCGGTGCGGCCGCGCGCGCCGCCGAAGGCGGTGCCCATCCAGGTGCGGCCGGTGACCAGCTGGAACGGCCTGGTCGAGATCTCCTGGCCGGCGCCGGCAACGCCGATGACCACCGACTTGCCCCAGCCGCGATGCGAGGCTTCGAGCGCCTGACGCATGACCTTGGTGCTCCCCGTGCAGTCGAATGTGTAGTCGGCGCCGCCGATCTGGTCGGCGCCACGCTTGGTGATGTTGACGAGGTAGGGCACGACATCGCCGTCGATCTCCTTCGGATTGACGAAATGCGTCATGCCGAAGCGCTCGCCCCACTCCTTCTTGTCGTTGTTCAAATCGACGCCGATGATCATGTCGGCGC
>NZ_RZQP01000408.1:0-2718 GCF_003998165.1 Mesorhizobium sp. M7A.F.Ca.US.007.01.2.1
ACATCGTACAGCGGCTAGGATCATCCTCCGAGCCGACAGGAGTGCTGTTCAAGGCTCAAACGGTCGATCACCTCAAGCAGGCAGTGGAACGGTTCGAAGAGAATAGCCATGCCATTGCGCCGCGCGCTTGCGCCAGAAATGCAGGACGTTTTTCAGAAGAGAACTTCGACCGCGCGATCCTGGAATCGCTAGACGCCGTCCAGGCACTTCACGAGATCATGTGAATTCGGGAGCCCTGACGATCTTCGTTTCCGTATCGACGCCGTCTGCGGCCGCCATCGCCTGGAGATAACGCAGGCCCGTCGCCCTCCAGCTGTATTCCGCGGCTCTCGCCTTTCCCTTGCCCATCATCTGAGCGCGCAGGGCCTGAGAAGTGCGAAGCTGCACGAAACTGTCGAACCATGCGTCCTGGTCGTCTGGGGATGCAAACAGCGCTGCATTGCCGCAGACTTCAGGCAGGCTGGCGCGGTCTGAAACCACGACAGGACAGCCGACGGCCATCGCCTCGAGGGCTGGGAGACCGAAGCCCTCCGTGAGCGAGGGGAAAGCCAGGCATAGCGAGTCCCCGAGGAGGGCCGCCAACTCGCCATCCGAAATGCGGCCGAGCCAGTGGATGTTTCGCGCTTCGGTCCTGGCGGATCCTGACCTAAAGACGCGCGAATCCGACATGCCGACAATCGCGATTCTGAGTCCGGCTTCGCCAAGACGATCAGCCATGTTCAGGAGGAGATCCAGATTCTTGTGAGGTGCGGCACTGCCGATCAGGACAACGGTTTCCCGCGAGGCCGCCAGCCGCGTCTGTGCTGAGTGTTCAGGCTCCCACCGCAAGGCATGCTCATGGCCGTTCGGCGCCACGAAAGCCCGCTCTGCCGGGATGACGTCGCGGCGAACCAGTTCATCCAAGGAGTAGTTGGAAACGGTCGAAATACCGCACGCCGTCTTGCCGAGGGCGGGCAACAGATTCCTGTAAAGAAGTCTAAAGGCAAATGAATAGCTCTGCGGGGCATTCCAGACGTTTGCATCATGGACGCAGACGATATGCTTGCGGGAAAGCAGCGGCCCTGTGTTGCAGAGGCTGAGCAGTCCGCTGCCATCCAGGGATAAGGGGAGCTGCACCTGTTCCCAGGCATGCCCGTTCATGCCGCCGATCTCCCGACGCTCGATGCAAGCCAGGGGGAAGTCTCCGGACCCTGGAGGGTGGAGCAGTGCAAGCTCGAGGCCGCGGGTCAGCGGGTTCTGCTCGGCCAACAAGGTGTCGAGAGCGCGCACGACCTCGCGCGCGTAACGCTGAACGCCTGTTGTCGGCTGCGAAAGAAACCGCCCATTGATCGTCCAACGTCGCGCCATGTCGTCCACCCCTTGGAACTTTCAGTGTGGAACCGTCAAGACGCCAGGTCACCATGGCCATCGGGTCATTCGGCTAAGTGGCAATCATCCGGATTGGCGACGTCGGACAGCGTACCTACCTCGAACGTTTAAGGGCCTTGGTGTTCCTGGGAATGCTAGTCTGCCTAGGGTGCCGGAAGGTCGGGGAAGCTGGACATGGCCAAGCTCGGGTTCGATACGAGGGAGTCGCCGCAACCAAGATCGGCCTGGCCGGCGAACAGACACCGTGCCGACACGCCCCTGGCCAGATCCGCTGTCGCCGGCGCCGACTTCCTGATCGGCCATCCCGCTGCGGTGTGCGCGGACCGGGAAGCGCCGAGACGGCGCTGGACGATAAATGGAGACTTCACGACGCTTCGGCCAACCGGTGTGGCCCGTTACGCCCGCGAGGTCACCTTGGCTCTCGACGCCCTCATTTCAGAAGGGCATCCGCTCGGTCGCGACCTGGAGATTGATCTCGTGGTGCCGCGTCCGCTTTCGGAACCTTTGCGCCTCGATGCCATCCCCGTCCGGGTCGTTCCTGAATTCAGCAGGCCGCGACTGCCGCAATTTTGGGTGCAGGCGCAGCTGCCCTGGCATGTGCCTGGAGGATTGCTGAGCTTCTGCAATCTCGCTCCCGTCGCGCTGAGGCGCCAGATCGCGTGTATCCATGACATGCACACAAGGCTCATGCCGTCGAGCTACGCGCGAGGATTCCGCTGGGCGCACCGCTTGATCCTGCCGGCACTTGGCAGGCAGGCCGCCCGCATCACGACCGTCTCGCAACTCTCACGCAGCCATCTGATCAAGTTCGGAATCGCGCCAGAAGAAAACATCGTCGTCACCTACAACGGCAGCGACCATGCGAACCGGTGGGATGCGGCGAGATCAACTCTGGCCGTCGACCGGAGCAGGCCGTATGTCCTCTGCTTGGGGAGGCGGGACCAGGAATATAAGAACATGGGGCTTCTCGCCAGGCTGGCCCCACACCTCGACGCGATGGGTCTTGACCTGTGGATGCCAGGCGATGTCGACGAGGCCACGCTCCTGAGGTACATCCCGCAAATGCCCGGAAACATCGTCCTTCCTGGCCGCATAGGGGACGACGACTTCAAGAAGGCGCTCGAAGGCGCCCTGTGCTTCCTGTTCCCGTCACGGATCGAGGGCTTCGGGCTGCCGGCGGTCGAGGCGATGGCTTCGGGCTGCCCGGTCGTGGCCTCGACCTCGCCATGTCTTCCCGAAATCTGCGGGGATTCGGCCCTTTATGCCGATCCCGACGACGTCCAGTCATGGGCCGAAGCCATCCGCCTGTTGATGCTAGCCCCAGACTTGCGGCAGCGTTTGGTTACCAAG
>NZ_RZQP01000409.1:0-2679 GCF_003998165.1 Mesorhizobium sp. M7A.F.Ca.US.007.01.2.1
GTCCAAGGTCAGACAGTTTTGTCATGGCGACGAAAAATCACCGCCGGAGGAAAAAGTTCCCGCCATTTCAGCAAAAACCAACGGAACACTCTTTGGCGCCCGAGGTTCGATGAGCTGAAAGCATCGTGACTGCATGGACGCTTCCGCCAGCCCATCGACAGCCTCTATGGCACGATCCACGATGCCATCTCCACTACGATCCTGGTTTGACCGGATGATGCTCGCGGCCGCAGGTTCCTCGACGATTGGATCGCGAGCCATCTGCCGTTTCCAGAACCGGCTCCCCCATGGCTGCCAGCGACCTTGCGGACCAGCCGCCGGTGATGCCGGTACCAAGCCTGACGAGGTCAATGAAGAAGTCAGGAGCGTATCCGAAGTAATGTTAAAACGAGGCATACAGCAACGACGCCTCACCGGCTTGACCGGTTTCTTGGCTCGCCCCTTTAGGTGGGCTGTGGGTCAAGTGGATTGCTAATACGAGGCTCAAGGACCTTTATCGTTATGCTTGTCTCTGCCGGCTGCGCCACATTCTATTGGTGGTGGAGAGACTGCTATGCCCTTCAGGGCGGGCTAGCGATGGAGCGCCTTCGAAGGTGAAAGCAATTCCCGCGTCCTCAAACGCCTGACGCATGGCCGCGATCTTGTGGGGACGCGGATTTCGAATACCGTTCTCAAAATCTCTGATCGTCATTTCGCTAACGCTCGCTTTTGCGGCAAGCCGTACTCGCGGCCAGTTCAGCAGGGCGCGTGCTGCTCTCGATTGAGCTGGTGAAAGTTGGGTTCGGCTGTCCATAGGATTTGAACATTCGATACGTCTAAAATGTTCCTTCGATCTATCGACGATCGAAAGATCGAGCAATTCCCGCGCGGGGGACGGTCGTCACGAGCGATGTCTCAGCGATGCATGCGTCAGGCAATAGGCCGGCACTGGGACGAGGGGGGCAAGCAGTGGGCGCCTGAAGCGAGCGCTGCGGGTTGGCGGGCGTCCGCCCGCTATCGCAACCAACCCTGTTGCGGCTCGTTGACCTATGCTGGTTGATCCCAGCACACTCCAGAACCTGCCCGCTCACCACTTCGCAGCGGCCGGCTTTTTGTTAATCAGCGGAACCTGATATGCCACGGCAGGTTGGAAGAGCGGCAGCGTCCCCCGCTGCCGGTCGAGGTCCCCAAGCCTCGCCCGGGTCCGCCTCTACCCGCAAGTGGGGGCGGACCCACTAAATATGTTGCGATCAAGGCAACCTGGTTTGTTGCTGTTGACGGGCCTTCGCGCTGGCGCTGCTACACACCTCATTGCAAGCACTCTACCGTGTCTGGGCCCGACCAAAGCCCGACATGGAATCGCAAAGGTCTGACCTATGAAACAAGGAAGCCTTTTCCACATTTGGAATGTGACCGTCGATCATCGTCCCTTCATCGTCGGTTGGTTGATTACCCGCCACGGCTCGCTTGGCGTGGCGGGTACTCATTCATGGAGAGTGTATGCAGCCTGGTGAGATCATCGCGAACGTGTTTGCAGCGGGGTTGGTCAGTGTCCTGGTAGCAGTCGTTTTTCTGGTTTTCGGGAACCCGCTCTGGCCTGAACGACACGTCCGGATGGTCATCATCCCGCCTGTCCATCGAATGACAACCACCGCCATCAAAAATGCCTGGCCAGACCTGCCGGACAAAATTGATTTGAACGTTTCGCGCCCGAGGCCGGCCACCGGTGAGCGGATCTGAAGCGTCCTTCGAAGCGCACTGACTTGGAGCGCTATGGCGCGCGCCCTGTGCTAGGGTGGCCAGTCAGCTTTCCGGTCTAGACTGAAGTGCATTGTGGATATGTGTTGCTGCGGTGGCGGCATGGCCAAACGCAACGGCAATTTGATTGAGGCCCTCAGCCACGTCTCCAATGGCATAGAGACCCGCAGTCGACGTTTCGAGGTGTCGGCTGACCAGAACATATCCTTGCGCGTCACACTCTGCACCGAGTGCGGCGGCGAGTTCAGAGCGCACATCAGACCCCATTGCGGGGTACACCACATCCAATTCCCGCATTGGCGCACCGTCGGCCATGACAACGCCGAACCCGGTTGCCCGAGCAACAAGATCCTCGACGGTGTCCCAGATTTCGATGCCGCCTGCCGAGGCCATGCCGCGGGCGGCATCGGAAATATCCTCCGGATAGTTGGCGAGCAAGGTAACCTGACCGCTGTACTCCTTCAAAAACAGGGCTTCCTTGAGCGCCAGACGCTCTGGGCCGACGACGCCGATGCGCTTGCCCACGGCCTCATAGGCGTCGCAGACCGGACACAGTCGGACAGTGCCGGCCGCGACGGCCTCCTCCAGCCCTTCTATTGGCGGGGCCTTGTCCACGATCCCGGTTGCAAGAACCACGCGCCTTGCTCGGATGGTCCCGAAGGTGGTCGTCAGCACAAAGGTCCCGTCGCGCTTCTTGGCGCCCGCTACACGACCGTCCACTACGCCTGCACCGTATCTCTGTGCCTGGGCTTTGAGACGGCCGAGCAACTCTGACCCGCCTACGCCGTCCGGGAAGCCAGGACAGTTATGCGATTTTGGAATGAGCTTGGCTCGTGCGTCGCCGGCGTCTACCACGATCACCGAATGCAGGAATCTGGCCAGATACATGCCTGCGGCAAGTCCTGCGGGGCCGCCGCCGACAATAGCCACGTCGAATTCATC
>NZ_RZQP01000040.1:0-37077 GCF_003998165.1 Mesorhizobium sp. M7A.F.Ca.US.007.01.2.1
CGCCAGGTCCAGCCCGCCACCTCCATCAGCCATCTGTCACCCGGAAGGCTGCCGCCGATGGCATAGGCATTGGCGATCATCCGCTCGACCGGCTTCACCGGTGAGGTGTCATCGGCATCGACCTCGATGTCAAGCGACAGCACTTCCTCGTTGCGGCCGCGCAGCATCGCCAGCGCGCGATGGCTCGGCACATTTGCCCAACGCTCGACATGGTCGAAATAATCGGAGAATTTCGCGCCGGCCTCCTGCTTGCCGTCGACCACCCTGGCGCGCATGAAGGCGCGCTCCTTCATGTAGCCGCGCAATTTGCCGACCAGATCGGCATTCTCGGCGAATTGTTCCGACAGGATGTCGCGCGCGCCCTCGAGCGCCGCCTTGGTATCGGCCACCTCTTCGTTGACATAGGCCAGCGCCAGTTCGGCAGGCACCAATGAGCGGTTCGCCAAGATGGCTTCGGCCAGCGGCCCCAGCCCACGCTCCCTGGCGATCTCGGCCTTGGTCCGGCGTTTGGGCTTGTAGGGCAGGTAGATGTCCTCAAGTTCCGCCTTGGTGGTGGCGGCGACGATCTTGCCTTCAAGCTCCTCGGTCAGCTTGCCCTGTTCGCGGATCGAGCCAAGGATGGTGTCGCGGCGCGCGTCGAGCTCGCGCAGATAGGCGAGGCGTTCGGCAAGATCGCGCAATTGCGTGTCGTCGAGCCCGCCGGTGACTTCCTTGCGGTAGCGCGCCACGAACGGCACTGTCGCGCCCTCATCGAGCAGTTCGATCGCCGCGGCCGCCTGTTCGGGCCGCGCGCTGATCTCGGCCGCGATGATGGCTGCAATGCGCTTGATGTCGGATGCCATGTCGTTCCTGCTCTCATCCAAAGAGCGGCGACCATAGGCGCAGACGTCCGGCCCGCCAACCGCCGCGCTTCGATCAGCCCAGCGGGTCCACAAGAAAGCGTATGCTAATGTGGTGGACAGCCGCGCTAGATTATCCGGCTGAGCGCCTCGAAGAACGCGACGATCTCGATATCGAGCGGATCGTCGACAGGCTGCGGCTGCGACGACATCTTGGCGATCACCACTTCGGTCCTGGGATCGACATACAGCCACTGGCCATGGATACCGATGCCGCAATAGGCGCCGTTCTCGTGTCCAGTCTGGTACCATTTGTTGCGGTAGCGGCCCTTGGGAAACAGTGGCAGCATCGCGCCGCGCTGCCAGGCGTCCGCACTGCCGCCAGTGCTGGTCGTGTCGCGCACCCAGGCTTCCGGTACGATGCGGCGGCCATTGGCCATGCCACCTTGCCGCATCATCTCGCCGACACGCGCCAGGTCGCGCGGCGTCACCGAAATGCCGCCGGCCGTGCGCGCCGTGCCCTCCATGTCGACGCCGATCGAGGCTTCGCTGACAGCGCCGAGCGGCAGCCACAGCTTCTCGCGCATCAGGTCGGTGAACCGCTGGCCCGACGCACGCTCGAGCAGCAGGCCGAGCAGGTCGGAATTCGGCGAGCGGTAGCGGAAGGTCTGGCCATGCGGCTCTGCAAGGCGTTGCAGGGTCAGGATGAATTCGCGCAGGCTCTCCGTGCCGCCGCCCGGATTCCACAGCGTGGCACGGCGATAGCGGGCGAAAGCACTTTCCGGATCGAGATAGGCTTCCTCGAAATCGAGACTGACGCTCATATCGAGCACATGCCGCACGCTCGCATCGCCATAGGCCGAGCCGGCGGCTTCGGGGATGTAGGCCGTCACCGGCGCTTCCGGGTCGAACACCCCCTCGCCTTCCAGTATGCCGGCAATGATGGCGGTCAGCGACTTGCTGATCGAAAAGATGATGTGGCGGGCGCCGAAATCCATATGCGGCGCGAACCAGTCGCCGACGATCCTGCCGCCTTTCATCACCGTCAGTGCGTCGGTGCTCGAACGTGCGAGAAAATCAGCCACCGTCTCCGGTGTGCCGGCGATCGCGACCTTCTCGCCGAGCAGGCCGCCCATATCGCGCACGGGGATTTCGACAACGCCCGACGTCGCCGCCACCCGGGCGGTCGGCACCAGTTCGCCGAGATTCTGGAACGACCACCGGTTGAACGGGTTCTCGCGCCAATTGGCGAGCACGACCTGGTTGCGCCGGAAGCCATAGCGGGTCTTGAACACGGTTTTGCCGGTCATGGCGTTTCCTTCCGGGTCGTTTCTTCTTTGTGGAGGCTCAGCGAAGTGCCGTGGCGATAGCGTGCACGGCTTTCAGCGTCGCTATGGAATAGGCACCATTGGCGAAATCCGGCCAGGTCGAAAGCTTCACCACGACCATTCCGGTGTTCCAGTCGATATGGATCATCTGACCGAACACGCCGCGGCACATCAGTGCGCGCGAGCGCGGGTCCTCGATCCAGAACTGGTTGCGATAGCTGCCCTCCGGCAGGCTGGGGCTGAAGTCCGGCCCATGCCTGCCGTTGCGCGTGTCCTCGACCCAGCCGGCCGGCACGACGCCGCCACCATTGTCGAGGATCAATTGGCCGAAGCGGCCATAATCGCGCAACGTTGCATTGAAGCCGCCATCGGCCACCGCATAGCCGGCGCTGTCGACGGTGAAGCAGGCGCTTTCGTCGGCGCCGAGCTTTTGCCAGAGCTCTTCCGAAACCAGCTGCGGCAGCCGTTTGCCTGTCACCCGCTCCATGATGAAGGCGAGCACATCGGTCTCGATCGAGCGGTATTCGAATTGAGCCCCGTGCGGGCGGATCGTGTCCTTCAAGCCCAGGATCAGCTCGAACATGTGCGAGGGCCAGCGAAAATCCGGATCGCTGCCCGGCGGCACCGGCTTCCAGCCGGTGGCGACATCGACCTGGCCGATGTCGGAATAGCGGTCGGTATATTCCTCGGAGAAACGCACGCCGCTCGTCATGTCGAGCACATGCTGCACATTGGCGCCGGCCCAGCCGGTGGCGCCGAGCTCCGGCAAATAATCCGTGACCGGCCTGGCCGGATCGATCAGGCGGCGCCCGACCAGTATGCCGAATACCGAACCGGTGACGGACTTGGCCATCGACTGCGACAGGTGCAGCGTGCGCTCACCCATGCCGTTGAAATAGCGCTCATAGGCTATCTTGCCGTCCTTGAGCACCAGAAAACCGTCCGTATAGGTCTCGTCGAGCAGCCCGGCGAGTGTCGTCGGCTTGCCCTCGCTGTCCTCGACCGCCAGCCCGTCAAGATCGACCTCGGCGCGTTCGAGACGGCGGCGATGGCCGTTGCCGCGCCAGACTTCGGCGGTCGGCAGAATTTCACGGATGTGCTGGAACGCCCAGCGGTTCCATGGCGGCCGGTCCCAGTCGAGCTTCGGCGGCACCATGGCGGGCGGCGAGCCCTGCATGATCGGCGGCCGCGGATCGCTGTTGCGATAGGAGTCCATGAAAGGCCATTCCCGGAAAAGAAAGACCCGGCGACATGTGCCGCCGGGTCCGTCATGCAGCGATTACTTCTGCAGTTCGGTCCAGATCTTGGTGTAGATGTCCTGGATTTCAGGCGCGCACATCTTCTGGAATTCGCCCTGTGGCTTCGCTGCGGCCGGAATGACGACTTCCGGCGCATCTTTCATGTCGGCCGGCATGTATTTGTCCGAGCCGGTGATGGCGTTGGCATAGCGGTGGAAGGCCGACAGGCCCGCCGCGTTTTCCGGATCCATGATGAAGTTCTGGAACAGCTTGGCATTGTCGACGTTCTTGGCTTCCTTCAGGACGACCACGTTATCGCTCCACAGGCCGTAACCTTCCTTTGGATAATTGTAGTGGATGGCCGGATTGGCCAGCCGCTGGCGCAGCGCCGAGCCGTTCCAGTCGCTGGTTGCCTTGAAGTCGCCGGCGCCCATCTTCTCGATGGTGTTGTATTCCATGGCGATCCAGTTCGGCTTGGCCGCGACCAGCGTGTCACGCACCTTCTTCAGCACCGCCTTGTCGTCCGTGCACTGCTGGCCGCCGACATATTTGATCGCCGCGAAGATGACGTCATTCATCTCGGGAACGACGTTGACCTTGCCCTTCAGCTCGTCCGGCGTGTTGAAGATGATGCCCCAGCTGTCGGCCGGTCCCTTGTAGGCGTCGGTGTTGACGACGACGCCCACCGTGCCCAGCGCCCACGGCACCGAGTATTTGCGGCCTGGATCGAAGTCGGGGTTGGCCCATTCGGGCGCTACATTCTTGAAGTTCTCCATCTTGCCGGGGTCGGTTTCCAGGACAAGGCCTTCCTTGATCCAGATCGGCACGTAGGTCTGCGAGGGTACCGCAATGTCGAAGCCGGTGCCGCCCTGGCGAACCTTGGCAAGCGCGGTGTCGTTGGAATCATAATCGGTGATGGTCACCTTGACGTTGTATTTGGCCTCGAACTTCTTGATCACGTCGGGGCTGGTGTAGTTGCCCCAATTGTAGATGTTGAGCACGCCGTCGGCGCGGGCCAGGCCCGTCGAAGCGAGCAACGCCAACCCCATGGCGGTTGCTGTTGTCTTCCAGTTCATGGTTTTAACTCCCATTTTTCGGTTCAGTCTCGTTTCCTGCTGACGAAGAAAAACAACGTGACGATGGCAACCGAGAGCAGCAGGAAGGCGGTCGATATCGCGTTGATCTCGGGTGTGATGCCGCGGCGGATCTGGCCGAGCATGTAGGTGGGCAGCGTGTCCTGGCCGCCCGATTTGACGAACTCGGTGATGACGACGTCGTCGAGCGAGATGACGAAGGCCAGCATCAGCCCGGCCAGGATGCCGGGCCACAGAAGCGGCAACGTGATGCGCCGGAACGTCTTCCAGGGCGTCGCGTAGAGGTCGGCTGCGGCACGCTCCAGCGTCAGGTCCATATTCTCAAGCCGCGCCCGGATCGGCAAATAGGCAAAGGGAATGCAGAACGCCGTGTGCGCGGCGACCAGATAGCCGATGCCGGAATAACCGGTGAAGATCTTGATGCGCGAGAAGAAGATCAGCAGCGCCACCCCGGTGACGATCTCGGGCACCATCAGCGGCTGGTTGATCGCCGCATACTTGAAGGTGAGGCCGGGATAGGACGCGGTGCGGGTGGTGGCGAGCGCCGCCATGGTGGCAAAGATCGTGGAGAGCACCGCCGCAATGGAGCCGATCTGGAAGGAACGCAGCGTGGCATCGACGACCTGCGTGTTCTGCCATGCCGACTGGAACCATTTCAGCGAAAAGCCGCCCCATTCGGAGGTCGAGCTCGCCGCGTTGAAGGCATAGATGACCAGCACGATGATCGGCAGATACAGCACGATAAAGCAGGTCGCGGCGATCGCGCTGAATCCTGGCTGGTGCTTGATGGAAAAGTTCTTAGCCATGACGCACCCCCGACTTGCCGGCATTGCGCACATAGGCAAGCAGCGCCACCATGACGATGATCATGACGGCGATCGACAGCGCCGAGCCGAGTGGCCAGTTGCGGCCCTGCCCGAACTGCAATTCGATCAGGTTGGACAGCATCATGTTCTTGCCGCCGCCAAGCACGCTCGGCGTCACATAGGCGCCAAGCGCTGGAATGAAGACCAGGATGGAGCCGGCGATGACGCCCGGCTTGACCATCGGAAAGATAATCCGCCGCAGCACCTGGAAGCGCGTGGCGTAAAGGTCGTAGCCCGCCTCGACCAGCCGGAAATCCAGCTTTTCCATGCTGGCGTAGATCGGCAGCACCATCAGCGGCAGGTAGACATAGGCCATGCCGATCAGGATCGCCGTGTCGGTGTAGAGGATCTGGATCGGCGCCGAGATGATGCCGAGCTTGAGCAGCATTGTGTTGATGATGCCTTCGTTGCGGATGATCTGCAGCACTGCGAAGGTGCGGATCAAAAGGTTGGTCCAGAACGGAATGGTGATCAGGAACAGCCAGAGATCGCGGGTCTTTTCGCTGCGCGTCGCCATGAAATAGGCGGTCGGGAAACCAAGCACCAAGGTGGCGATCGTCGTCACCACCGAGAGCTTGATCGAGCGCAGGAAGATGGTGACGTGGGCGGCGGCGATCGAAAGCGTGTCGTCGAAGATATCGCGTTCCAGAAACACCGCTATCCAGGCTTCCGGCGAGAACTGCCACTTCACGTCGCCATAGGAGCCTGGCGTCAGGAACGAGTACACGAGCACGATCAGCAAAGGGCCGGTCGCGGCGAGGAAAATGACCAGCAGCGCTGGTGCTGACAAAAGCCAGCGGTCACGGACATCTCGCCGCTCCGCTGCCTTGGCGACTTCTTCCGCGGTCGCCATCGTCAGTCCTTCAGGACCTGGGCGGCATCGCTGCCGATGAGGATCCCGACCGCGTCGCCCTTCTCGAAACCGCAGCCCGCGCTGCGCGTGTTCTGCTGGCGTACGGTGAAGAGTTCGCCGCTGTCGAGATGAACATGGATGTGGGTGTCGGTGCCGAAATAGACGATATTATCGACCCTCCCCGACAGTTCGCCCTTGGCCTTGGTCAGCTTGGCGTGTTCAGGCCGAACCACGACCGTGGCATTGGGCTTGGGCTGGAAACCCTGGGCCACGGTCGCCTCGATGGTCGCACCGGACTTGAGCGTGGCGCGCGCCTTGCCGTTGGCCATCTCGCTGATGGCGGCCGTCAGGAAGTTGGTTTCACCGATAAAGTCGGCGACGAAGCGTTCGGCCGGCTTGTCGTAGATATCCCAGGGCGAACCGACCTGGAGGATCTTGCCCGATGACATGACCGCGATGCGGTCGGACATGGTCAGCGCTTCTTCCTGGTCGTGGGTGACGAAGATGAAGGTGATGCCGGTCTCGTGCTGCAGCCGCTTCAACTCGATCTGCATCTCCTTGCGCAGCTTGTAGTCGAGCGCCGACAGTGGCTCGTCGAGCAAAAGCACCTTCGGCTGCGGTGCCAAGGCGCGGGCCAAGGCCACGCGCTGCTGCTGGCCGCCGGAGATCTGGCTGGTGCGACGACCGGCGAGTGCCTCCATCTTGACCAGCTTCAGCATCTCGGCGACGCGCGCCTTGATCTCGGCCTTCGGCTTACCCAGCATTTCCAGGCCAAAGCCGATATTGTCGGCGACCGTCATGTGCGGGAACAGCGCATAGGATTGGAAAACGGTGTTGACCGGCCGTTTGAAGGGTGGCAGCGGCGCGATGTCCTGGCCGTAGAGCAGGATTTCACCGGCGGTTGGAAAATCGAAGCCGGCGATCAGCCTGAGCAACGTCGTCTTGCCGCAGCCGGATGGCCCCAGCAACGTGAAGAATTCGTTCTCGCGGATAGATACCGAGACCGTGTCGAGGGCAGCCACCTGCCCCTCACCTGATCCGAAAATTTTGCTGACGTTTACTACTTCAATCGCATTCCGATCCGGTTTGTCCGGCACGATTACGCCTCACTGTTGACCCCGCTCTTGCTGGCGGAGCTCTTCCCCTGTTCGATGTGACCACATGGCCGGTGGGTTGGCAAGCCCGGCATTGGGTCACAGTTCAGTCAGTCATTGAGGCCTGCAAGCCCCATGCCATAGTCAGGCCTGATAGGTGATCTTGCCGCCGCAAATCGTCGTCACCGGCCGCACCTTGTGCAGATCGGCCGGGGCGGTGTTCTCGATATCCATCGACAAAACCACCAGATCGGCCATGTAGCCCGATCTCAGCGTGCCCTTGCGGTGCTCGGCGAATTCGGCGTAGGCGCCCTCGATCGTGTAACCGGCGATCGCTTCATGCAGTGAGAAACTCTGGTCCGGGTCGCTTTCTGCCCATGGTTTGCGCAACACTGCCGCCTGAATGCCCAGGATCGGATCGATCGGCGACACCGGCCAATCGGATGCGAAGACGACATGCGCGCCGGCATCCTTCAAGGTCCGCCAGGCATAGCTCAGCGGCCAGCGTGCCGGCCCGATGCGCGACACCGTCGGCTCCAGCGGAAAATCCATGGCGCCGGGCGGATGCGGCGGTTGCATGGAAGCAATGACGCCGAGTTCTGCGAAACGCGGCACATCCGATGTGGTGGTGACCTCGATGTGCTCGACCCGGTGACGGCTGTCGCGCTTGCCGTTCGCCTTCTGCGCCGCCTCATAACCGTCCAGCACCGCGCGCACCGCGCCGTCGCCGATCGAGTGCACGGCGATCTGCAGCCCGCGCCTGTCGGCCGCGACGGCCAGATCGATGAATTGTTGCGGCGTGAACAGCGGCTCGCCCACCCAGTCGGGCCGGTCGGCGTATGGCTCGACCATGACAGCTGTCCAGGAGTCGAGCACCCCGTCGTAGAACACCTTGACCATGCCCGACGACAGCCATTCGCTGTTGTAGCTTTCGGCCATACCAGATGCCTTGTCGAGCATGTCGAGCGTCATGAAATTCTTGTAGTGGAACGGGATTTTGACGCGGCAGGGCAAGCCTTCCTCGGCTTCGATCTCGGCCAGCAGCTCAAGCTGGTAGAGGTTGCCGTCCATGTTCTGGATCGAGGTGATGCCGTGGCGGGCGCACCAGGCGAGCCCGCGCCGCATAATGTCGCGGTCGGCGTCCCGCTCGGCCGCCGTCGGCATCGGGTCCGGCTCGCCGCCGGTCGACAGCCCCAGCCGCACCCGGCTTTCGCCGGCAAGGTCGAGCACCGGACCAAAGGCCTCGCCTTCGCGCAATTCGCCGGCGGCCAGTCCATCGTCACCCATGACAATCTCATTGCCAGGGCCGAGCGTGCGCCCCTGCAGGATGCCGGCCATTTCCAACGCCTTGGTGTTGGCCCACATGGTGTGATGGTCTGGCGCCGCCATGCAGAACGGACGATCGGGCAAAATGGCGTCGAGGTGATGGCGCGTCACGCGCTCGCTGCCGAGCACGGTGTAGTCGACGCCTTGGCCGACCAGCATCTTCACGTCGGGCCGGGTAGGCGCATAGTCGCGGATCGCCTTCTGCAGCGCCTCGAAGCCATGTATACCGGTGAGTTGAAGGTGGGCAAGTTCAGCCCCGCCCGAAAACAGATGCATGTGGGCTTCGATAAAACCCGGCAGGACGGAGCCGCCCTTGGCGTCGATTACCTTGGTGGCCGGTCCCTTGAACTCTTCGATGGAGGCGCGGCTGCCGATGGCGATGATTGCGCCGTCCTTGACGGCGACGGCTTCGGCGGTGGGATTGCCGTCGTCGATGGTCAGTACACGACCATTGATGACGATCAGATCCGCATTGTGACCTGCACCTGTGACAGACATCGCGACTCCGCGCTTTTGACGACTGACTGAGACCGACAACCTCTTGGCCAACGACCTGCCACTCCACCGGAGCGGCGCCATGGGACGAAAAAGAATGCCAGCGCGCTGTCTTGGAAATTCCCCTTGTCATCCCAAGAGGCAGCGTGGATAAAGAATGCGACTGATTATTCGCGTTTGTCAACATACCGAATCTGGAATGTATCGTGGACAGCAAGCTCCCACCATGTTGAGACCGGGCGGGGAACGAGGACATCGGACGGTGAAGCGCAGTCTCGACCGCAAAACCAGGATAGCGCTCGAACCGCGCAAACAGCCGCGGCAACAACGCTCCAGCAAGGTGGTCGACCGGATTCTCGACGCAGCGCTGGTCTTGACGCGGGAGCAAGGAACCAAGACGCCGACGACGCTCGCCATTGCGCAGCGCGCAGGCTTGTCGGTTGGTTCGATCTACCAATACTTTCCCAACAAGGAAGCCATTCTTCTGGACCTCGCCCGGCGCTGGCTGTCATCCTTTCCCGAGGTGATCGCCAAGCGTATCAAGGTCGCCCCGCCCACCAACCGTGAAGAGTTTCGGCAGGAAGTGCGCAAGCTCTTCATCGACACGTCCAGACTCTACCTCGAAAACGCCAGCCTGATGCCGGTGATCGAGGCCATTTCAGGCAACGCCGACCTCAGGCCGATCCAGAACGAATATGACGAGCAGATCATCGCGCTCTACGCCGCATGGCTGCAGCATGTGAACCCGGCGCTTGAAGACAAGATCGCCAGCCGGCTCGGCGTGCTGATGATGGACGTCGGGCACGCCTGCCGGCTTGTCGGGCTGAAAAGAGACCGCAAGACATACGACCTCATCGAGGACGATGTGGAAAGAATGTGGCTCGCTCTGGTGAGCCCTTATCTCAATCTTGAATCTTGACTGATTTCGCACTTCGAGAGGAATTTATGAAGACTGTTTTCTCCCCCCTTCACGCCGGCCATGCCGGTCAAATGGAATTGGTCACATCAGCCATCGTGCCGGGTTTCGAAAAGCCATCGAGGGCCGAATTCATCAAGGCACGGGTCGAAAGCGAGAAACTGGGTCCCATCATCGCGCCGCACGAACATGACCTCGCCGCCGCCAAGCGCATCCACAAATCAGACTATATCGACTTTCTCCCGACGGTCTGGCCGCAATGGCTGGAAGCAGGCCTCACAGGCACGGCGATGCCCTTCACCTGGCCGACGCGCGGCCTGCGCGGCGACGTGCCGCCAAAGCGCGTCGACGCGCTGCTCGGCTATTATTCCTTCGATGCCGGCGCCACTTTCGTCGAAGGCACGTGGGCCGCGATCAAGTCTTCCTACGACGTAGCGCTGACCGCCGCCGGCCTGCTCAAGGATGGCGAGGCTTCCGCCTTCGCGCTCTGCCGTCCGCCCGGCCACCATGCCGGGGCTGGCTTCATGGGCGGCTATTGCTACATCAACAACGCCGCTGTCGCCGCGCAATGGTTCCGCGACCACGGCGCCAAACGCATCTCGATCCTCGATGTCGACTACCATCACGGCAACGGTACGCAGGAGATCTTCTACGACCGTGCCGACGTCCAGGTGCTCAATCTGCATGGCGATCCGATGGTCGAGTACCCGTTCTTCCTCGGCCATGCCGACGAACGCGGCGCGGGTGCCGGCGAAGGCTTCAACATCAATTATCCGATGCCCTTCGGCACCGACTGGGATGCATGGAACGCCTCGCTCGAGGATGCCTGCGGCAGGCTCGCCGCTTATGCACCGGATGTCGTCATCGTCTCGCTGGGTGTCGATACGTTCGAGAAGGACCCGATCAGCCAGTTCAAGCTGAAGACGTCTGATTATCCCAAGATCGGCCGCCGCATCGCCAGGCTCGGCCTGCCGACGCTGTTCATCATGGAAGGCGGCTATGCCGTCGAGGAGATCGGCATCAACGCGGTCGGCGTGCTGACCGGGTTCGAGGATCGGTAAATGCCTGTCGTCCAGGAGCATCTGGCGGTTTTGGGACAACGACAGGCATAAGCAAAGGACCACCGGGACCGGGCGGCAACATCGCCCGGCTCCCACTATCGGGCCAAGGCACCAGTCTTCGGCACAGCAACCGGCGCGCCCGTCTGTCCAATGCTCCCGACCCTGGCGAAATCGACCAGCCGCCGAGGTGGCCGGCGAAGATTTTCGCGTCCCGGTCTTCTGTCCAGGGCGCGAAAACCGACTTGTGAGTCGCACATGAGTCCACCGGATTCGATTTTGTCAAATCGCGTTTGATGTCAGATTCAACTGCGGGTAGATTAGACCCGAATCAGCCGGTCCTGGGGGGCGCGGCGACCACCCAAAGTCTTTTGTTCCGGAGCTTTTCCGGCACCAGACGCGGACGGCTTCGCGTTCCCTGAATGGATTCGGGATTTGGTTCGGTGCAGCCCTGCGCCACGCGTGTGTCTTCGTCAAAGTAATGCGTATTCGGGTTCGGCGGCTGGCTTCCAGTATCCGGACAGCAGAAACGATTCCGGCCAAAAGCAACAAGAATGAGCAGTCCCGCCGCACGTCTTCAATCCGACACATTGGGCTCGCGCCTGACGTCGCGCGGCGATCTCACCAGCTTTTTCATGCAATTGACCGCCGAGATCGGCGCCGACAGCTACATGTTGGTCGCCATCGTCCACGACCAGGACCGCAACGATGCGCGCATCGTCTCCTCCAACTGGATTTTCGATGCCATCGAGCTGATCGGCAAGCGATTGATCGCCGGGCTTGCGCAAGGCGCGCTCACCGTCGCGCCAGGCATCCGCCCACAGCCGCTGGTGGCATCTCAAGCACCAGAGGCAGACGGATTGGTCACCGGCGAGGAAGCCCGCCTTCTCGACGTGCTCGGCCATGCCGAGATCTATTCGCTGCGCCTCAATGTCGGCCGCCAGCGCCTGTTTGCCCTGTTCTCTGCGGCGACCGCCGGCAGCATCGACCAGCCGGCGCTGATGCGCGCGCAGCTGAAATGCTGCTACGCGCTCTCGCACATCCCGCAACTGATTGCCGCCGCCGCCATGCAGGACCCGTTGTCGGATCGCGAGCGCGAATGCCTGTTCTGGGTTTCCGAAGGCAAGACCACCGACGAGGTCGCCGTCATCCTTGGCGTCTCGTCCAACACCGTCAACAGCTACATCACCCACGCCATCCAGAAATTCGCGGCCAGCAACCGCGCGATGGCCATCGCCACGGCGATCAGGAGCGGCATCATTTGAAACACGCCGATATCAAGGAAACGGCCGAAGCCCTTTTCAACGAGCAGCGCAACCCGTTCGGGGCCTTCACCCTTGGCTCCGAAACCCATCACGCGGTCACCATTCCCGATGCCGTGCGCCGCTGCCGCTGGATCGCCGTTGACATGAATGCCTCGGCTTTCGGCCTCTTCTTCGTAAGCCCCTCGCCCGAGCGGGCGCGGCTCGTGCCATGCTTCGATTCCGATTATCCCGGCATTGCGGTGGCGACCAAGTTCATCTCAGGCGCCAACGGCGAGGAGATCGTGCGCCACACCCGCATCTCGACCGAACCGCGCTGGTGGACGGATGACGGCGTCCCTGCCACGGCGGAGCTGTTTGGCGATTTCGCCTGGACCGAGCGGATGGCGGCGCTGGTGCCCGGAACCAGCGGCATCGCTTTTCCCGTGCACGCCGACCGCGGCCAATGCGGTCTTGTCGTGTTCCTGGGCTCGGAGATGACCTTGCAGCAGGATGCGCTCTACGAAATACACGCCCGCTGCTTTTCGCTGTTCGCCGCCGTCGCCCGCATCCGTCCGGGCGATGCCGGCCGCATGCGTGCAATCTCCAAGCGCGAACTCGAATGCCTGAAGCTGACCGCCAACGGCAACACCAGCGAGGAGATCGCGCGACTCCTGAAACTGTCGGTGCACACCGCCAACCAGTATCTGACCCAATCGACCCAGAAGCTCAACGCCGTCAATCGCAACCAGGCCGTTGCCAAGGCGCTGCGGCTGGGCTTGATCGAATAGGGGAATTCGGCAGCGCTTCGAAAGCGACCGACGGTCAGCGATAGGCCAGCGGCTCGACCTTGCGGATACGCGCCTCTTCGATCACCGCTTCGAGCAGCGCCGTGTTGCGCTCCGGGTCTTCGCCCGGCTTCTCGAACGATACGTAGTTGACCGCCACCGACGCGCCGAGCTCGCTCAGCGTCAGCTGGAAATAGACGGTGACGCCGGGCGGCCTCAGTTCCAGATCGAGCACGATGCGCGGGCTGCCGCTCCAGTCGACATGCGCCTCACCACCATGGCCGAGCCGCAGAGTGCCCGGCATGAAGAACAACTCAACCGCTGAATCGACCAGGTCCGACAGGCACGCGAAATGCTCCAGCCGGATAAAGGCGATGTAGTCGGCGACATCGATCAGCCTCAGTTCGCCCACCACCTGCTCGATGGCGCTGGCGACGATGATCTCGCGGGATTTTGCGTGCGGTTGCCGGTTCATGAAATCTGTCTGCGCTCAGCCTTTTTCGAGTAGACGATCCGCACCAGTTCGGCGACGGCCTGGTAGAATTGTGACGGGATCACATTATCGACCGAAACTTGCTTGTACATGGAGCGGGCGAGCGCCACGTCCTCGAAGACCGGGATGTTGTGTTCCCGCGCGATCTCGCGGATCTTGAGCGCCACCAGATCCTGGCCCTTGGCCAGCACCATGGGCGCCGAGTCCTCGTCGCGCACATATTTCAGCGCGATCGAGAAGTGCGTCGGGTTGGCGATGATCAGCGTCGCGCGCGGCACCGCCGTCATCATCCGTTTGCGCGCCCGGTCGCGCGCCAGGGAGCGCAGCCGCGACTTGACGATCGGGTCGCCCTCGGACTGTTTGAACTCGTCCTTGACCTCCTGCTTGCTCATGCGCAGATCCTGCTTCCAGTGGAAGCGCGACCAGACGATGTCGACTGCCGCGATCAGCCCCATGACGAAGACGATGGCCACCAGGATGTCGACGGCGATGCCGCGGATGACGAGACCGAAGGCGACCGGATTGGTGATCATCCCGGCGAGCAGCTTGCGGTGGTCTTCCGACAGGGTGAAACTCAGCACGACGATGGCAAACCCGACCTTGCCGAGTGACTTCAGGAACTCGACCCAACCCTGGATGCCGAACAGCCTGTTCCAACCCTTGGCGATCGAAATGCGCGAGAGTTGCGGCCGGACCCGCTCGCATACGAATTGCGGCATGTTCTGGAACACCGAGGCGCCGACGCCGGCGACGGTCAGCAGCACCATCAAGCTCAGGACGGCGCGGCCGACCTCGAGCAGGACGATCTTGTAAAGCGCGATGACGTCGGTCTCGGTGTCCATCGGCCAGGCTTCCGGCTTCTCCAGGAACATCGACAGGAACATGCCGAGATCGATGATCGCATCCTTGGCGTAGAAGACGGTGAACACCAGTATGGCAACGAACGAGGCAAAGAGCGCTGTCTCCCGCGAATGGGGCAGCTTGCCCTGTTCGATGGTGTCTCGGATCTTCTTTTCCGTCGCCTCTTCGGTTTTCGAATCCTTGTCGACCGCGTCAGCCATGGCGCGGTCCTAGGCGGCGTCTTGGGTCGAGGGGAGTTCGAAGGCGCCTTCGCGCGACAGCCGGATCGTCGTCGTGACGATCGTCTTGCGGGCCGCCATGATGTCGGCGAGGGGGATCCCGTCCGAGCCCTGCCCGAGTTCGGCTTCGATCATGCGCCGCGAGCGGGCGCCGATGGCCGACAGCACCGATTCCGCAAGTGCGGCCGACGTGCCACGCAAGGCCAGCGTGACCAGCTCCGTCGATAGCCCGTCGAACAGCAGCACCCGCGCTTTCTGGGTGAGCAGCGGCAGATCGTCGAAAGCAAACAGCCGGGCTCGCACGCCGTCGAGATCAGGCGTGCCGGCGGCTTCCAGATCCTGCATCACCTCCTCGAGCAGCGGCTTGTCGAGTTCGTTGAGGACGCTGGCGACACGCGCCTGTCCGGCCGAGGTATCCTTGGTCGAGGTTTCGGCCAGCACACTGGTGCGCAGCCGGTTTTCGACGATCCTGGCGGCAGCGTCGGGAACATTGGCCATCGTCACCATGCGCTTGATGATTTCTCCACGCATCGGCTTGGTCAGTGTCAGCAGCACGCTCGCCGCCACCTGCGGCGCCAGCTTCGACAACACCATGGCCGCGGTCTGCGGATGCTCACCGGCCAGGAAGGCGCCAAGCCGCGCCGGTTCGAGCTTTTCGAGCTCGGGCCAGATCGGCGGCGGGCCTTCCGGTGCGACCTCGAATTTCCTGTCGCCCATGATCGCGCTCATCTCTTCGGGCGAGAGCGATTCGTTGAGGATGGTGTCCATCCTGTCGGCGGAATCGAGCAATCCCGCCCCTTCGGTGAATTCGGCCTCGAACTCAGCGACAATGCGCTCAAGATCGCTTTGCGGAATCGTCCGCAGCAGCCGGGCGCCCTCGATCAGGGCCTTCAGTTCTTCCTGCTTGAAGAATTTCAGCAGGCGGCTGGCCGACGGCTTGCCCATCGCCACAAGTATGGCGGCCGCCTTCTGCGCGCGGGTCAAGGTCACCGGCGTCGTCATGCCACTCGCCTCCGCTGCCACCGGCAAGCCCCGCAAACCATGTCTAGGCGCCCTTCGTGCCGGCGATGATTTCGGTCAGCCTGATGCCGAAGCGCGAAGGATCGCTTTCCAGAACGGTGATCTCGCCGCGCGCGATCTTTCGGCCGTTGACCACGACGTCGACAGGTTCGCCGATGCGGCGATTGAGCGCCACGGTCGACCCTTTTTGCAGCGCCATCAGATCGGAGACCGGCATCTCGGTGCTGCCGAGGATGATCTGGACATCGACGGGGATGTTCATGATCACGCTCGAATTGGCCGACGAGGCCGCCCTGAACGCCGCATCGGGGCGTTGCTCCTCTTCATGCAGGACCCCGCGCAATTCTTCGATGGCACGGTCGAGTTGCTCGTCCGGCTGGTCGAGGTCGGCTTCCGCCTTGGTTTTGGCCATGATCGTCTCCAAATGCTCAGGCGCGTCCGGCGGCAGCCGGCATCAGCCCGTCGATAAAGTCCTGCCCGGCATCGTAAGGTTGCCTGATCCGGACGGTGTAATTCTGTCCCAGTTTGCCGAACTCGCATACGAACAGCGTCTTGCCCCGTGCGCTGAGACGCGCCTGGGACTGGGCCGTTTCCTCGAATTCGATGACGTCGCCGATTTCGAAACCGGCGAGGTCGCCGAGCGTCAGCCGCGCCAGCGGCATCGTGGCCTCGAGCGCCACGGTGGAGCGCATCACCTCTTCCGAGAAGCGGGCGCGCCAGCTGGGGCCGTGATCGTCGTCGCTGACAGGCACGGCTCCGTCGCGGCTGGCCAGCACGACGCGCTGCGGCATCGTCACCGTCACGGTGCCACTGTCGGCCGGCGTCGAGATGCCAAGCACGATGCGGATTGCCGCGCCATCGCGCAGCACGTACCGCTTCGCCTCGGTGCCCGACATTGCCCGCGGCGCGGGCAGGCGCAGGTCGAGCGAACGCTTTCCCGATCCGTTGAGGGCCTGTGCGACCTGCTGGAACAGCATGGTCGAAACATCGATTTCGATTTGCGACAGATCGCGTTCGATCGGCGATGCCGGCAGATCCGGGTCGCCGCCGAACAGCGTGCAGACCATGATGGCGATCGCCGGAGCATCGATTACCAGGGTCATCGCATCGGAGGACGCCGACGAGCCGATCACGGTCATCGCAAACGTGTCGCCGGCACGCGAACGCGCCTCGGGAACGCGGCTGACCTCGATCGCTTTGAGATCGACGACGACCGGAACGCCAAACTCGCTGGTCAGGGTTTTCTGCAGCAGCGGCACGGCGCGTTCGGCCATGGCGCGGCCTGCGTCGATGACCTGCGCGGCCTCGCCGCTGTCGCCGACCAGACGCTCGATGATCAGCGAGCGCGCTTCCGCTGGACTGCCCAGGCTGGTCATGACAGTGCCGGGACCGATCTGTCGCGCATCGTTCAGGCGGCCTTCTTTTCGACGGTGCCGGTATTCATCGTGCTCTGCTCGACCGCGTCGATCGTCGGCCGTTCATAGGACGAGATGGTCTTGCGGCCGAACTCGATCGCCACCTGCGGCAGCGCGCCGTTCATGTAGGCCAACAGCGTCTGCTTGACGATGATATAGAGGCGGTTCTTCTTCTCGCGCACTGTCTTGATCTTGGTGGCGACCGGTCCGACCACCGAATAGGACAGGAAGATGCCGAGGAACGTTCCGACAAGTGCGGCACCAATCAAACCGCCGAGAATTTCCGGCGACTGGTCGAGCGCGCCCATCGCCTTGACCACGCCGAGCACGGCGGCGACGATGCCGAGCGCCGGCAGGCCATCGCCCACCGCCACCATCGCGTGATAGGCCTTCATCTTGTCGGACCTGATGGTCTGGATTTCTTCGTCCATCAGCGCCTCGATCTCGTGCGAGCGGGCATTGCCGATGATGATGATGCGGCAGTAGTCGCAGATGAAATGCGTCAGATCGTGGTTATGCAGCACGGTTGGGAACGCCTGGAAAATCGCCGACTCTTCCGGATTGTCGATATGCGCCTCGACCTCGCTGCGGGATTTCGAGCGCAGCTCGCGCATCAGCGAGTGCAGCACGCCGAGCGTTTCGAGATAGTCCTGTTCCTTCGGCACCGCCTGCTTGAAAGCTTCGAGAATGCCCTTGCCGGTATCCTTGACCGTCTTCATCGGATTGGCGACGAGGAAGGTGCCAAAAGCCGCACCACAGATGATCACTGCCTCCCAGGGCTGGATCAGCACGTGAAGATGGCCGCCCATGGCCATGAAGCCGCCAAGGACGCAGCCGAGCGTTACCACCAGTCCAATCAGAATGCCCACGACAGGTCCTTCCGCATTTCACATCAGGAGCTAGGGATAGCCCCCGTGCCTTGTGTGAGGCTTGAATCGAAGGCGTCGGAGACGATTCAGTTTCGCGCAAGGAAGTAGGGGTATTGTCCCGGCATAGCTTCGGCCGGAGGCACCTCTTTGCTTAATACCTTTACCAGCTACCAGCTCATCACCAGGGACATTTCAAAGTCGATCGACAGGATCGAGCAGCAGCCCGTGGTTGATCGCGACACCAAGTATTATCTGGACAACATCACCAAGGTGAAATCGATCGACGATTTCGTCAAGAATGACCGTTTGTTCAAATATGCCATGAAGGCCTACGGGCTCGAGGACATGGCTTACGCCAAGGCCTTCATGGTCAAGGCACTCAAGGAAGGCGTCTCCGATCCCAACAGCTTCGCCAACAAGCTGACCGACAAGCGTTACGCCGAATTCGTCAGGGCCTTCAATTTCGCCGCCAACGGCACCAGTACGACTGTCTACAACAAGGCGCAGCAACTGGTGACCAGCAACTATGCGCTGCAAGTCCAGATCGGCGCCTCGCAGAAGGGGCTCCCTTACTACCAGAGCGAAACCGCCTACTACGTCACCAACATCGCCAAGGTTAAATCGGTCGACGACCTGATGGGCGACAGCCGCCTGCTGACATATGCGATGGCCGCTTTCGGACTCGACGCCGCAACCGAACCTGCCGCAACCGTCAAGGCGATGCTCGAAGGTGGCGTCAGCGATCCCGACAGTCCCGCCAACAAACTGCCCGACAAGAGCTACGCCAAATTCGTCGCAGCCTTCGACTTCGCCCAGTATGGCGATCAGACGACCATGCGCGACGATGTCCAGCAGGCGGTGCCGAAAGGATACATGGCCGGAGCCGGACTGACATTGGTCGAGCCAAGCGCGCAATATATCAAGGGCGAGGCCGATTATTACGCGGCAAACATTTCCAAGGTGACGTCGATCGACAACCTCATGGCGGACAAGCGCCTGCTCACCTTCGCCATGGCTTCCTACGGACTTGATGCGTCAACCGAACCGCCGCAGCAGATCCGCACAATGCTCGAGGGCGGCGTCAGCGACCCCGACAGCCCAGCAAACAAGCTGACGGATAAACGGTACGCCAACTTCGTCACGGCCTTCAACTTTGCCCAATATGGCGATCAGACAACGTCGCGCGACGAAGTGCAGAAAGACACGCCGAAAATCTATACGACGGAGTCGGCGCTTGGCCTGATCGCGCCGAATGCGGACTACATCAAGTCGGAGACCGCGTACTACCTTGCCAACGTCACGAACGTGAAATCCATCGACGACCTGATGGCCAACAGCCGATTGTACAACTACGTGCTCTCGGCCTACGGACTGGACCCGGCGACGGAAAGCAAGGACCTCATCCGCAACGTTCTTGCCGGTGGCATTCGCGACGCCGACAGCGTCGCCAACAAGATGACTAACAAGGCCTATGCCGGGCTGGCCGCCGCCTTCAACTTCGAACAATATGGCGAAGCGGCCACCACCATCAATCCGGCGCAGCAGCCGACCGTCGACAAATACATGCGCCAGACCCTCGAAGAGGATGCCGGCCAGACCAACCAGGGCGTGCGGCTGGCGCTTTATTTCGATCGCAAGGCCCCAACCATCACCAGTTGGTATGACGTGCTGGCCGACACTGCGCTTGCCAGTGTCGTGCGCACCGTGCTCGGCCTGCCCGATTCCTTCGCCACCGCCGATGTCGACAAGCAGGCGCAGCTGTTCGAGCAGAAACTCGACATTTCGGATTTCTCCGACCCCGAGAAACTCGGCAAGTTCCTGACGCGCTTCACCAGCATGTACGAGATCAACAACCCGACTTCATCGGCCGTCACCTCGGTCAGCGTGCTGTTTGCCCAGCCACTCACCGTCGGCATCTCCACCGACCTGATGATGGCCATGCAGAAACTGAGGTTCTGAGACCATCATGCGGGACAGCCTGTACGTCGCTCTTTCATCGCAGATCGCGCTCGAGCGGCGCCTCGACACCATCGCCGACAACGTCGCCAACGCCTCCACGATCGGCTTTCGCGCCACCGGCGTGAAGTTCGAGGACGTCGTCTCTGGCACCGGGCAGAAATCGGTGTCATTCGCCTCCCCGGGCAAGACCTACCTTTCCGGCGCCCACGGTGCCTTGAGCGAGACCGGAAATCCCTTCGATTTCGCCATCCAGGGCGATGCCTGGTTCGCTATAGAGACGCCGGTCGGCACCGTCATGACCCGCGACGGCCGTTTTTCGATGAACGAGAACGGCGAACTGATGTCGATCGAAGGCCACCCGGTGCTCGATGCCGGCGGCTCGCCGATCCAGCTTGACCCTCGCAACGGTCCGCCCAAGGCCGGGGCCGATGGTTCGTTGCGCCAGAACGATCAGCTTGTCGGATCGATCGGCCTCTACAATTTCGATCCAGGCGCGAACTTCGTCCGCTATGGCAATTCCGGCATTGTTCCGGCACGCACCCCGGAGCCTGTCACCGATCGCTCCGATATCGGCGTTGCCCAAGGTTTTCTCGAAGAGTCCAATGTCAATCCGGTGCTGGAGATCACCAGGTTGATCATGGTCCAGCGCGCCTTCGAGAACACGGCCGCCCTGATGCGCCAGACCGACTCGTCCACCGACGAGGCGATCAAGACGCTCGGCTCGAAATAGTCCATGTCGCTCGACCAGCCATCCCTGCGGGCACTCGAAAGACAACTCCAGCCGGCACCGGAAGACCGGCTTGCCGCCCTGGAACGGGTCTGGCGGCGTTTCGCCGACGCCGAGGCACTGCTCAAGCGCGGCGGCCGCGTCATCGAAGTCACGCCCACGCACTACAAGGTGCACGGCCTTTCCGGCTTCGCAAGGCTGGGTGACATCGTCGAGCAGCCCGGCCATGCCGGTGCGCGCCGCGGCGAGATCGTCAAGATCGGCCGCGACGAGGCCGTCGTGGCACCCTTCGAACGCAGCGCCGATTCCGGCATCGGTGATGCCGTGTTCCGCCGCGGTCCGCTTGTGGTGGCACCGCATGCCTCATGGCGCGGCCGCACCATCGACGCACTCACCAGGGCGATCGATGGTGGCCCGCCGCTCGCCCGGGGAGACGACACATCGCGCGGCGCCCAGACGACGCCGGGCGCCATGGCGCGGCAACGCGTCGGCACTGCCTTCATGACCGGCGTCAAGGTCATCGATATCTTCACGCCGCTCTGCTTCGGCCAGCGCCTCGGCATCTTTGCCGGCTCCGGCGTCGGCAAGTCGACGCTGCTCGCCATGCTCGCCGGAGCCGACGCATTCGATACCGTCGTGGTGGCGCTCATCGGCGAACGCGGCCGGGAAGTCCGTGAATTCCTCGAGGACACGATCGGCGACAGCATGGCCAAGACCATCGCCGTCGTCGCCACCAGCGACGAAAGCGCCATGATGCGCCGGCGTGCGCCGGACACCGCCATGCGCGTCGCCGAGCATTTTCGCGACCAGGGGCATCGCGTTTTGCTGGTGCTGGATTCGATCACCCGCTTCGCTCATGCCTTGCGTGAGGTGGCGACGGGAACCGGCGAGCCGCCGGTCGCCCGCGGTTATCCGGCCTCGGTGTTCACCGAATTGCCCAAGCTGCTCGAACGCGCCGGGCCGGGTACGGAAGGCAAGGGATCGATCACCGCCATCATTTCCGTACTGGTCGACGGCGACGATCACAACGACCCGGTCGCCGATTCCGTGCGCGGCATCCTCGACGGCCATGTCGTGCTCGACCGCACGATCGCCGAACAGGGTCGCTATCCCCCCGTCAATCCGCTGTCGTCCATATCGCGGTTGGCCGGAAAGGCCTGGAGCGTCGAACAGCGCGCGCTGGTGACAAGGCTGAAGTCGATGATCTCGCGCTTCGAGGACACGCGCGATATCCGCTTGCTCGGGGCCTATCAGGGCGGCGTCGATGCCGAACTCGACATCGCCGTGCGCCAGGTGCCGCTGATCTATGAAGCGCTGACGCAAGGGCCGAAGGATCGCCCCTCAGCCGACCCGTTCTCCGATCTCGCCCGCCACCTCAAGAGCAAGCTGAACGCCGATGCCGGAGACTGAACGCGAATACACCGAGCGCATCCTGCGCGACATGATCGCCGAGGCCAATGCCGCGCAGCAGGCAGAGGCTGACACGGCGAGAACTGCCAAAGCAAAGGCCGCCCGTGCCATCGCGGCCAAAGCCGAGGCCGTTCTGGCCAGAGCCGTCAAGCCAATCCTGCCACGGGCTGGCAAAGCCGATCCTGATCTGGCCAGGCCCGTCGAACCCGCTCTGTCCCGGGCTCCCCAGGCGGTGGCTGCCGAGATGACGCAGGCCAGCCGGGAATCGCTGATCGACGGCCTGTTCCCGCGCACCGAATGGCCGCAGCCGCCAAAGGCGCCGTTTCCCCGACTGGACAAGAAGTCCGACCGACGCAGCGATTTCGTCATTGCCGCGCTCGGCATCGCGCTCGGCCTGATCTGCGCCCTGTTCCCCTGGTATATCTTCTTCAACCAGGACCAGTTTGGCGTCCAGGCGATGAAGTTCGGCGGCACAGGCTCCAATTCCGGGCGAGCGGGCGGCGGCGTGGTCGCCGAACGCAGCGCGCCGCTGACGGCAAAGGACGTTCCCGCGGCCAATCTCGATCTTCTTGCCACGGGGACGGTGCGGGATGATGCCGATCCCGCAGCCGCATCCGACGAGCAACCGTTTCCGGCCGACGCGGCGAAATTCCGCATGGTTCATGTCGCCAACGGCCGCGCCATGATCCAGGACGACGCTGGCCTCTGGATGGTCCAGCGCGGCTCGATACTGCCGGATTCCAGCAAGGTATCCTCCATCGAGCAGCGCAACGGCAAATGGGTCATGGTCACCAGTGCCGACCAGGTGATCGAACTGTCCAGATAAACGATCTCCGGCTTCCGGCCATCCGCAAGGCCCGCGCAAGACTGGCGGCCTAGTCTCTGGGTACCTGCTCGGAGATTCCCATGGAGCCCGTTTCCCTTTTCGACCTCGCCGCCAAGCAAGCGCAATGGCTGGCCGTGCGCCAGTCGGCCGTGGCCGGCAACATCGCCAATGCCAACACGCCGGGCTATACGGCAAACGACGTCGAGCCATTCGAAAAGGTGCTCGACCGCGCCGCCGTATCGCTGCAGGCCACCCAGGCCGGCCATCTCGGCAATGCAGCGACCAATGCCGGCTTCACCATCAAGCCGCAGGAAGATGACGGCGTTGTCATGCCGTCCAAGAACTCGGTCGTGCTGGAAGACCAGTTGCTGAAGGCCGGCGAGGTGCGCCGGTCCTTCGAGCTCAACACGGCGATCGTCAAGGCGTTCCATTCGATGATGATGATGGCGGTGAAGAGCTGACCATGGACGCACTGACCGCAGCCCTCAAAGTCGCAGCATCGGGCCTCGGCGCCCAGTCGGAACGCCTGCGCGTGGTTTCCGAAAACCTCGCCAACGCCCAGTCGACGGGCACCGCGCCCGGCTCCGACCCTTATCGCCGCAAGACCATCAGCTTCGTCTCCGAGCTCGACCGGGCCTCCGGCAGTTCAACGGTTGCAGTGAACTCGATCGATCGAGATCCCAGTGACTTTCCAGTCGAGTTCCAGCCCGGCAACGAGGCCGCCGACGAGAAGGGCTACGTCAAGATGCCCAACGTCAACGTGCTGATCGAAATGGCTGACATGACCGAGGCCAATCGCTCCTACGAGGCCAACCTTCAGGTGGTCAAGCAGGCCCGCGACCTGATTTCCATGACCATCGACCTGATGAGGAACCAGTAATGATCAGCGGTATCGGAGCCCTTCAGTTCAAGCCGTCGATCGGCGGCGACGACGCGGCGACAAGCCTGCTCCAGGGCGGCGCGACACCGTCAGCCGGTGGCAATGTCGGCACCTCCTTTGCCGAAGCGCTGAGCCAGGCAGCCTCCAAGACCGTCGACACGATGCAGAACGCCGAGCAGGTATCGATGCAGGCGCTCAAGGGCGATGCCGACACCCGCCAGGTGGTCGACGCCGTGATGAGCGCGCAGCAGGCGCTTCAGACCGCAGTCGCGATACGCGACAAGGTGGTCTCCGCCTATCTCGAAGTCAGTCGAATGGGCATCTGAGGAATTCCGCCATGAAAGCACTCGCCATCGCCGCCACCGGCATGAATGCCCAGCAAACAAATCTGGAAGTGATCGCCAACAACATCGCCAACATCAACACCACCGGCTACAAGCGCGCCCGTGCCGAATTCTCCGACCTGCTCTATCAGGTCGACCGCACGCAAGGCGTGCCCAACCGCTCCAACGCCTCGCTGGTGCCGGAGGGCGTCTCGATCGGCCTCGGCGTCAAGACGACGGCGGTGCGCAACGTGCACACCCAGGGCGAACTGACCAGCACCGGCAACAGTTTCGACCTGGCGCTGACGGGCAGGGGCTGGTTCCAGATCGAGGGTGCCGACGGCGGCACGCTGTACAGCCGCGCCGGCGCTCTCAACACCAACGCCACCGGCCAGCTGGTGACGGTCGACGGCGCTGCGGTCATTCCGGCAATCAATGTTCCCGTTGATGCCGTCGAGGTCATCGTCAACAAGACCGGCCAGGTCTTCGCCCGCATCGACGGGCAGACCGACCTGCAGAACCTCGGTCAGCTTCAGATCGCCAATTTCGCCAACGAGGCCGGCCTGGCGCCGCTCGGCGACAATCTGTTCCAGGAAACCACGGCTTCGGGGCCGGCGAACGTCGGCGTGCCTGGCGATCCCGGTTTTGCCACCATCCAGCAGGGCTATCTCGAAGCCTCCAACGTCGACCCGGTCAAGGAAATCACCGAGCTGATCTCGGCGCAGCGCGCCTATGAGATGAACTCCAAGGTCATCCAGGCCGCCGACGACATGGCCTCCGTGGTCTCCAAGAACATCAGGTAACGCATGATGTCGACGCCCGGCCTCCTGTCTGCATTCCGCCGCACCGCGCTCGTCCTTGCGCTGGTGACCGGCACGATGCCGGCTTTTGCCCAGGAATCGGCCAACCAGTCGGCCACCCGGATCGCCAGCAATCAAGCTGGCGGCGAGGTGGTGCTTATTCCGAGCCGGGTTATCTATCCCGGCGAGACCATCAACCTGGCTGCCCTGAAACAGGTCACCCTTGTCGTCGGCAAGCACAAGCCGGAGGCGGTCGCCACACGGGCCGAGGAACTGGATGGCAAGGTCGCCAAGCGCACCTTGCTGCCCGGCCGCTACATTCCCTCCGCCGCCATCCGCGAGGCCTGGCTGGTCGAACAGGGTGCCTCCGTGCAGATCTTCTTCATCGCCGGCGGCCTGACGATCTCGGCGACCGCCGTAACGCTGCAACCAGGAGCCGCGGGCGACCTCGTCAAGGTTCGCAACATCGACAGCGGCAAAATCCTGTCCGGCACGGTGATGGCGGATGGAACCATCCAGGTCAGCGCTTCATGATGCGCGGGCTTACCTTGATCCTGGCAGCCGTGCTTGGCCTGCAGCCGGCGCTGGCCGACGGCCTGACGCCGAAGGCCAAGCGCGAGCTCGCCGCCAAGAATGGCGGCGTCTACAACGATCCCGAATATGATCCGGCCACCACAAGCCGCATGTTCCGGGTTTCGACCGGGCCGAGTTCGCTGCCGCCGGGCCAGGTCGCCTCGCGTATCAAGGACATCGCCCAGCTGCAGAGTTCGCGCGACAATCAGCTCGTCGGCTACGGCCTGGTCATCGGCCTTGCCGGATCGGGCGACAGCCTGCGCAACTCGCCATTCACCGAACAGTCGATCCGCGCGATGCTCGAAAACCTCGGCATCGCCACCGAAGGCGGCAGCGCGCGCGCCAAGAATGTCGCCGCCGTCATCGTCACCGCCAACATGCCGCCCTACGTGCAGTCGGGCGCCCGCATCGACATCGACGTCTCCTCGATGGGCGACGCGACCTCGCTTTCCGGCGGCACGCTGATCATGACGCCGCTGAAGGCGGCGGACGGCGAAATCTATGCCGTCGGCCAGGGCTCGGTCATCGTGTCCGGCTTTACCGCGCAAGGACAGGCCGAGCAGCTGACGCAAGGCGTGCCGACCGCCGGCCGCGTGCCCAACGGCGCCATCGTCGAGCGTGCCGTCCAAGCCGAATTCGACGATCAGGCGATCCTGACGCTGCAGCTGCGCAATCCCGATTTCTCGACCGCTATCCGCATCGCGGATGCCATCAACGACTACACCGGCCAGCGCTTCGGCATGCGGGTGGCGGCCGAGCGCGATTCGCGCACCGTCCAGATCAGAAGGCCGAAGGGTGTCTCGGCGGCGCGCTTCTATGCCGAAATCGAGAATTTGGTGGTCGAATCCGACACGCCGGCCCGTGTCGTGATCGACGAGCGCACCGGCACCATCGTCATCGGCAATGATGTCAAGATCTCACGGGTCGCCATCAGCCACGGCACGCTCACCGTGCGCATCACCGAAGCGCCGCGCGTCGTCCAGCCCGAGCCCTTCTCCAAGGGCGAGACCGCGATCGAACCGTTCACCGCCATCGACGCCAGCCGGCCCGACGCCCGCGTTGCCGTGCTTGACGGGCCCGATCTCCAGACCCTCGTTTCCGGCCTCAACCGCCTCGGCGTCAAGCCGGACGGCATCATCGCCATTCTGCAGGGCATCAAGTCGGCCGGGGCCCTGCAGGCCGACCTGGTTCTGCAATAGGCGATGCCGATGAAGCGCTCCTTCCCACGCCACGACAGACGCCGCAAAGCCGCGATCCTGCTTGCGACCGCTTTTCTCGCGGCTCTGCCCTTTGCCGGCGGCACCGCGCGCGGCGAGGAGACGGTCCGCCAGGTCCTGCCGGGAGCACAGGTGGCGGCGGCGCCGCAGCAACTGACACGGGAAAAGGCGCCGGACCAAAGCGAGATCGAGCGCTTCTGCTCAAACATCGCCGATGCCGCCCGCGACCGCCGCTATGTCCTGCAGGCGCAGGAACTGAAGCAGCTCCAGGCTGGCATTGACGAGCGCATGAAAGCTCTTGATGCAAAGAAAGCTGAATACGAGACCTGGCTGAAGCGGCGCGAGGTTTTCCTGGCCCGGGCCGAGGACGGCGTCGTCCAGATCTACGCCGGTATGAAACCCGACGCCGCCGCCGAGCGGCTGGCCATCGTCAACGCCGACCTGGCTGCGGCTATATTGATGAAGCTCGATTCACGCAAGGCGAGCGTCATCCTCAACGAAATGGACCAGAAGGCGGCGGCGACGCTCACCGGCATTATGGCCAGCGCAGCCCGAAGGGTAGATCCGTCATGATCCGGAAGATGCTTGTCCTGTGCGCGGTTACTACCATGCTGTCCGGTTGCGGAACCAACCTCAAGGAGGTCGGCAGAGAGCCGGCCCTGTCCCCGGTCGGCTCCGGCATCGATGGCGGCAGCACCGGCTCGCTCTATCGATATCCGCAAACGCCGCCAGCGCCGGTCAAGAAATTCTCGTTGTGGGACGACCGCCAGAGCCGGCTGTTCACCGACCCGCGGGCGCTGTCCCAGGGCGACATCCTGACGGTCAAGATCAAGATCAACGATCGCGCCAACTTCAAGAACCAGAACGACAGGAGCCGCACCGCCAATCGCAAGCTCGGTTATGACCTCAGCGCGCAGTGGGACAAGTGGAGCACCGCCGGCAAGGGCGCCGGGGCGCTCACCTCCACCACCGACACGACGGCTGACGGCGAGATCAAGCGCTCGGAAACGCTTGAACTCAATGTCGCGGCGATCGTCACCGATGTGCTGCCCAACGGCAATCTGATGATCACCGGATCGCAGGAAGTGCGCGTCAATGCCGAGCTCAGGGTGCTGACGCTCGCCGGCATCGTGCGGCCGGCCGATATCGGCGCCGAAAACACCATCCCCTACGAACGCATCGCCGAGGCCCGCATCTCCTACGGCGGACGCGGTCGCATCACCGAGGTCCAGCAACCTGCCTACGGCCAGCAGATCCTCGACCAGGTTCTTCCGTTCTAGGATCGGGGCAGGTCGCCGTGGCAAATATTGAACAGGTTCAGCCGCGCAAGGGTCCCTCCCCTGTCATTCAGGCCGGCATGCTGCTGCTTGTGACGGCGGCCGCCATTGGCGTGGGTTGGATGTCCGGCGGTTATCTCAAGGGCGTCGGCGCACCGGCGTCGGTACCGGTCGCGCCTGAGAACGAAGGTAAGATCATGCAGCCCGCCGCAGCCGAGCAACCAGGCCTGGGCCCGATGCTTGTCGTGCTGGCGCCGATCACCACCAACATCGCCTCGCCTGCCGGCACCTGGATCAGGATGGAGGTGTCCGTCGTCTATGACGCGCCGCAGCCACAGGCAATGTCGGATGACATCCACCAAGATCTCCTGGCCCTGGTGCGCACGTTGAAGATGCATCAGATCGAGGGAGCCAGCGGCTACCAGCACCTGAAGGCCGACCTCGAAGAACGCGCCGCGATCCGCAGCCAGGGTCACGCCAAACAGGTACTCATCAGGACATTGCTGCTCGAATGAGAAAGTTCCTTCTCGCCACCGCCATGATCGCCGCCGCCACCTCCATCGCGGCGGCTCAGCAGCTCGATCTCGGCGGCATCGGCAAGGCTGACGGCACCACCGTCGGCTACATCATCCAGATGTTCGGCCTGCTGACTGTTCTGTCGGTCGCGCCGGGCCTGCTGATCATGGTGACCAGCTTCACCCGCTTCGTCATCGCCTTCTCGATCCTGCGCGCCGGCATCGGCCTGCAGTCGACACCGGCAAACCTCATCCTGATTTCGCTGTCGCTGTTCATGACCTTCTATGTCATGGCGCCGACCTTCGATCAGGCCTGGAACACCGGCGTCAAGCCGCTGATGGACAACCAGATCACCCAGACCGAAGCCTTCGACAAGATTTCCGATCCGTTCCGCACCTTCATGCTGCACAATGTGCGTGACAAGGATTTCGACCTCTTCGCCGATCTCGCCCGCGAGCGCGGCCAGACCGTTTCGCGCGACACCGTCGACCTGCGCATCCTGGTGCCCGCCTTCATGATCTCGGAGATCCGGCGCGGCTTCGAAATCGGCTTCCTGATCGTGCTGCCATTCCTGGTCATCGACCTGATCGTCGCCACCATCACGATGGCGATGGGCATGATGATGCTGCCGCCCACGGTGGTGTCGCTGCCGTTCAAGATCCTGTTCTTCGTCCTGATCGACGGCTGGAACCTGCTTGTCGGCAGCCTGGTGCGCTCCTTCAACTGACTCTGCCGCGCCGGCTCGAAATTCCAGCAATATATTTTCGATTAACCGTCCGGTTTAGCCCTTTGGTAGGGACTTGCCCGCATATTCGCTCGCAGATGGCGGGTGATCGATTTCAGAGATCATTGGCATGATGCCGCACCGTCATACCGGGAGGCCCGGTATGTCAAAAAAACACCTGTAAAAACCAAGGTACGAGTACCATGTCCAGCATCATGACGAACTCCGCCGCGTTGACGGCTCTGCAGAGCCTTAACGCCACCAGCAAATCCCTCCAGGACACCCAGGCCCGCATCTCGACCGGTTATCGCGTCTCGCAGGCCTCAGACAACGCCGCTTACTGGTCGATCGCCACCACGATGCGCTCCGACAACCAGGCAATGTCCACCGTTTCGGACGCTCTCGGCCTCGGCGCCTCGAAAGTCGACACCGCCTATACCGGCATGAACAGCGCGATCTCCACCATCAACCAGATCAAGGCAAAGCTGCTGGCTTCCTACGGCCAGACGGACGCCTCGAAGGAAAAGACCCAGACCGAAATCACCGCTCTTCAGGCGCAGATGAAGTCCTACGCCGACGGCGCCACCTTCTCCGGCACCAACATGCTGTCCGTAGACAGCGGCTCAACAGCCACGACGGCTGCCGATGTGAAGATCCTTTCGGCCTTCAACCGTGACGCGGCCGGCGCATCTTCGATCTCGACCATCGACGTCAAGGTGGAAAGCATCAAGCTCTATGAAGCTGGTACCACCTCGGGCCTCGCGAAGGGCATCCTTGACACGTACCGCCTCGGCAGCGACGGCAGTGTGGCCGCAGCGGTCTCCGGCACGCAGACAGCTCTAGGGGCGGCTGCACTGGCCACCGACACCTATTCGGCCGCCTCGCTTTCCATCTTCTCGGGTGGCACGGCTGCCAGCGATTCGCAGATCAAGCAGATGCTGACCGTCATCGACTCCGCGCTCGCCGATATGACCAACTCGGCCACCACGCTCGGCGCCGCCAAGAGCAGTATCGACCTGCAGAAGACCTTCACCTCGGACCTGATGGACTCCATCGACCGCGGCGTCGGCCAGCTCGTCGATGCTGACATGAACAAGGAATCGACCCGTCTGCAGGCCCTGCAGGTCCAGCAGCAGCTCGGCGTGCAGGCGCTGTCGATCGCCAACGGTTCCTCGCAGTCGATCCTGTCGCTCTTCCGCGGCTGATCGCCTCCGCTCAACCACAGTTCGCACTAGAAATTCGGGCCGCGCCAAAAGCGCGGCCCTATTTGCGTTTGCTCCAGCCCCGCACAATCCTCGATCCTTAACTCTCAAAAGCCAGCTTTTAACAGGCTGTTAACCATGCCGCGCTAGTTATGGTTAACCAATAGCTTACGACAGTTGGCGAATCGGTCCGAACGGCACGATGCCAATCGTTGAACAGGCCCATCCGGCATGTCTGAGCATGTCGGCTTTTGAGAAGGAGCGACTTTCTTGGCGAGCATCATGACCAACGCCTCGGCGTTAACCGCACTTCAAAGCCTCAGCGCCACCAACAAGTCGCTCGAACAGACACAGGCCCGCATATCGACCGGCTATCGGGTCTCGCAGGCTTCGGACAACGCCGCCTATTGGTCGATCGCCACCACCATGCGCTCGGACAATTCGGCCCTGTCGACGGTGCAGGATGCACTCGGCCTCGGCGCCTCGAAAGTCGATGCCGCCTACACCGGCATCACCAACGTGCTGACGACGATCGGCCAGATCAAGACCAAGGTGTTGTCCATGGTCGGCCAGACGGATGCCGCCAAGGCGAAGACCCAGACCGAGATCAAGGCGCTTCAAACGCAGATGAAGTCCTTTGCCGATGCGGCCACCTTCTCCGGCTCGAATTTCCTCGCGGTGACCTCCAAGCAGGTCACGGCCGCCAATGATGGCGTCCAGCCCGACTCGCAGATCGTGTCCTCATTCAATCGCTCTTCATCCGGCGCTGTCTCGATCGGAACGATCAACATCAATGTCGAGGGCACCAAGCTTTTCGACTACGGCCTTGCCGCCGAGGTCAAGAACCAGGGCGTCCTCGATCGCCAGACCTCCATCTATTCCACGGGCGCCGCCCAGACCCTGTATGACAACGCCTATGCTGGCGTGATCGCGGGCGGAGGAACGGATATCGCCGCGAACACTGCCGGCCAGACGGCGGCGGGAGCGGTCACCAAGGTCGACAATATTTCCGCCTACAACCTCGACATCACGGCCCCAGGGGTGACCGACGGCATCATCACCCAGATGGTCACCATGATGGACAAGGTCATGGCCCAGTTGACTGATTCCGCCACCATCATCGGTTCGGCCAAGAGCTCGATCGACCTGCAGAAGACCTTCACCCAGAGCCTGATGGACTCCATCGACCGCGGCGTCGGCCAGCTCGTCGACGCCGACATGAACAAGGAATCGACCCGCCTCCAGGCCCTGCAGGTGCAGCAGCAGCTCGGCATCCAGGCACTGTCGATCGCCAACAGCTCCTCGCAGTCGATCCTGTCGCTGTTCAAGAACTAATCGCGGGCGCCACCGGCGCCCTCCTTTCGCATCCCAACTGACGGGCCGCGCCGCAAGCGCGGCCCGATTTCATTTTCGCACAAGCTTCGAAGACTAGAGTTCCGGCGGACAATCATGCTGGGAGTCGTCGAACCGTGCCGGAACAGATCCAGAGCATCATCTCGAATCTCCGCGGGTTTGGCGTGAAGCGCCTCGCCATGCTGGCGGGCATCGCCGTTCTGGTGATGGGCGTCATCGGCATCGCCTCGGTCTATCTCAACCGCCCCGCCTACGACACGCTCTATGTCGGGCTCGACCGCGCCGACGTGAACCAGATCGGCCTGGTGCTCGGCGAAGCCGGTATCGGCTTCGATGTCGGCGCCGACGGAACCTCGGTTCTGGTGCCGGCCGGCACCACCGCCCAGGCGCGCATGCTGCTCGCCGAAAAGGGCCTGCCGACCAGCGCCAATGCCGGCTACGAACTGTTCGACAATGTCGGCTCGCTCGGCCTCACCTCGTTCATGCAGCAGATCACCCGCGTGCGCGCGCTTGAAGGTGAGATCGCCCGCACCATCCAGTCGATATCGGGCATCAAGGCGGCGCGGGTCCACATCGTCATGTCCGAACGCGCCAATTTCCGCCGTGACGAGCAGCAGCCTTCCGCCTCCGTGGTCATCCGCTACGCCGGCATCGACGCCGAAAAGAGCGCCATGTCGATCCGCCATCTCGTCGCCGCCGCCGTCCCCGGCCTGTCGGCCGACAAGGTGACGGTGCTCGATTCCAGCGGCAATCTGCTGGCTGCGGGCGACGACCCTTCAAACACCAGCGCCGCCCGCACGCTCGGCGTCGAGCAGACCGTCGAGGCGCAGATCGGAGACAACATCCGCCGTGCGCTGACGGCCTATCTCGGCCCCGACAATTTCCGCGCCAGCGTCAAGGCCGAGGTCAACACCGACACCCGCCAGACGGAAGAGACCATCTTCGATCCGAATTCCCGCGTCGAGCGCTCGGTGCAGTCGGTGCGCGCCAACGAGAACAACAACCAGAAGCAGGCTTCCACTCCGGCCAGCGTCGAGCAGAACCTGCCTGAGACCCAGGCAACCGCCACCGATGGCCCGCAATCCTCCTCGCAGAACGACCGCAGGGAAGAGATCACCAACTACGAGATCAATTCCAAGAAGATCGCCACCGTCTCCAACGGCTACACCGTCACCAAGATGTCGATTGCCGTGGTCGTCAACCAGCAGCGGCTGACGACCATCCTCGGCAAGGACGCCACACCGGAGCAGATCGCCAAGCGCGTCGCCGAGATCCAGAAGATGGTCACATCCGCCACCGGCCTGGATGAAAAGCGCGGCGACATCATCGACGTCTCGGCGGTCGAGTTCATCGATGGCCTGGATGGCGAGGCGATCCCGCAGGCGGGAATGCTCGATTCGATCGGCCAGCATGCCGGCACGATGATCAATGCAGGTGCCTTCATCGTCGTGGTGTTCCTGGTGGCCTTCTTCGGCCTGAGGCCGATGGCCGCGGCGCTGACGGCAAAGGCTGCTCCAGCCCTGGCAGGTCCCAGCTTCGACGACGTCCAGCGCTCGCTGCCAACGCCGGAGGCAATGGCGGCCACCGACAATGCCGCGGTTGGCGCCTTGCCAGGCACACGCCCAGGCCCCACTCCGCTCGACGATCTTCGCCAGAAGATCCGGCCGGCGCCGCAGGACCGGCTTGCCAGGATGGTCGACCTCAACGAGGAGCGCACCGCGCAGATCCTGCGCAAATGGGCTTCCCAGGAAGTGGCGGTGTAAACCATGCCTTCCGTAGCCCTCTTCGACCTTCTGCCTGATTTCGGCACGCGCGCGCAGCGTGCCGGCCAGCCCCGGGCAGCAGTCGATCCCGAACACAAGCCCGAGACGCCGGCGCCACAAGCCGATATCGGCACGCTGATCGCCGAGGCGGTTGCCCAGGCGGAGGCAGCGCTGGAGGGCCGCCTGGCGGCTGCGCATGACGCCGCGCTCGAAGCCGAACGCCAGGCCAGTGCTGAGGAAGCAAGGATATTTCTCGAAAGCCTTGGCGACGATGTCGGCAAGGCGGTCTCGTTGCACATCGATGCGATGGAGGCGCGCGTGACCGGACTTGTCGCCGGCACGGTCGCCCGCATCATCGGCGGCATCGTCAGCGACGATCTGCAGAAACGTTCGATCGATGCGTTGGCAGACGCCGTCCGCGAAGCGGTTGGCGACGCCGAGGCTGTGCGCATCGTCGTGCGCGGCCCGCTCTCGATGTTCGAAACACTGAAGGCATCGCTCGGACCCCGCGCCGCCAATCTCGATTTTGTCGAGGCGCCAGGCTTCGACCTGACCGTGGCTATCGACGAGGCGGTGTTCGAAACGCGCATGGCCGAATGGTCGACGACCCTCTCGGAGGTCCTGGCATGAGCGTCGCCAACGCCGATCAGGGCCGCCACGAGATCATCATCGTGCGGCGCAGTCATGACGACCATGACGAGGCCCACCATGGCGGCGTCTGGAAGATCGCCTTCGCCGACTTCATGACGGCCATGATGTGCTTCTTCCTGGTCATGTGGCTGATCAACGCCGCCAACGAGCAGACCAAGGCAGCCGTGGCCAGCTACTTCAACCCGGTCAAGCTGGTCGACCGCAATTCGAGCCGCAAGGGCCTGGAGGATCTCGGCGACGGCCCGCGCGCCATGGGACTGACGGCCGACGATCCGCAAGAGGCGACCAGCAAAGCCGGACAGAACGGCAATGCCGGCGCGGGCGCGTCCGAGCGCAAGCAGGACAAGCAGGAGCCACAGCAGGCGGAACACTCCGACGACCATCTCTTCGCCGACCCCTACGCCGTGCTTTCGGAAATCGCCACAGATACCGGCGTCATGCAGAATGTCAGCCAGAAAGGCGATGGCGGCGTGCAGGCTGCCGGCCCGGCTACCGGCGCCTCCGGTGGCGCCTCCTACCGCGATCCTTTCGAGCCAGATTTCTGGTCGCAGCAGGTCGCGGCGCCCGGCGCCGAGGCCAGCGCCCAGCGCACCAAGATCGAGGGCGATCCGGCCAAGCCCGGCGACAAGACCGCCGAAACGCAGGTGCTCAAAGTCAAAGCCGTGCCGCCTGTCGCGGCACCGCTCGAGCCACTGGCAAAGGACGCGACCAGTAAACAGGCCGCGAACCCTGCCACGGCATTGGCCGGCGAGACGAAACCGGACGGCACCAAGGCCGCGGTAGCGAAGGCTGAGCCTGAGGCGCAAAAGGCCGTCCAGCCCGACATCGGGGAGAAGGCGCCAACCGCTGCTGCCGTGAAGGCAGCGGCCGACGTCAAGCGGCAGTTGGCCGATGCTTTCAAGCCTGGCGACAAGCTGCACGACGGCGTCTCGGTCGAAGCCACCGACAAGGGCGTCGTCATCTCGATCACCGATCAGCTCGACTTCGGCATGTTCGAGGTCGGCTCGGCGTTGCCGAGACGCGAACTGGTGCTGGCAATGGAGAAGATCGGCCGCATCGTCAACAGCCAGAAGGGCACCATCAGCATCAACGGCCACACCGATGCCCGGCCGTTCCGCAGCGACAGCTACGACAATTGGCGGCTGTCGACGGCGCGCGCGCATTCCGCGTACTACATGCTCGTGCGCGGCGGCGTCGACGAACGCCGCATCACCGAGGTCGCCGGTTTCGCGGACCGCCAGCCGAAAATAGCAGCCGATCCATTGGCGGCCGCGAACCGCCGCATCGAGATCCTGATGGCGACCGGCGGATGAAGCGAGCGGCCGTCACCCGCCGGTTGATCGGCCTGTTGCTGCTGGCCGGCGGACACCCGTCCACTGGTTTCGCCCAGGAGGCCCTGCAGCCGTATCAGCTGGTGCGCTCGCTGCAGCTCATCCAGGACCGCATAGCCGCCGGCGATCATGCCGCCCTGCCGATGCAGGCCAAGCTGCTCGAGATGACGGATGCGCGCCTGCGCGCGGCGAATGCCGAGGACTACAAGGATCCCAAGAATTTTCGGGCCCTGCTTGTCTACGGCATGAGCGGCGGCAACCCGGTGACCGTCGAAGCGGCCACGTCGCGCGCTACGGCGGACCCGCAAAGCCTTGCAATCGCCAAAGGCGTGATTGAGTACCTCAACGGCCGGCCCGGCAAGGCTATCGAAGCCTTGAGGCCGATCGATCCCATGGCGCTGCCTCCGGATCTCGGCGCCTTCCTCGCTTTGGTCAAAGGCTCGCTGCTTGCCGGCGATCAACCGGCGACCGCACTCGGTCTGCTCGACGAGGCAAGATTGCTCAGCCCCGGCACGCTGGTCGAGGAGGCGGCACTTCGCCGTTCGGTCGGCCTTGCAGTCGCGCAAGGCGACGCGGCACGTTTCGCCCTTGCTTCCACCCAGTATGTCGAGCGCTACCTCTATTCGCCCTATGCCAGCCAGTTCGCGGACTCCTTTGTCTCCGGCGTCATCGCGCTGCACATGTCGATCAGCCAGGACAAGCTGGGCGACATTACCTCGATGATGGATCCCGAGCGCGAGAAGGTGATCTATCTGCGCATCGCCCGCCGTGCCGCGATAGACGGCCTGAACGACCTTTCGGCCTTCGCTTCGGCGCGGGCCGAGCAGGGCCGCGACGGCAACACCAATCAGGACGATCCACGCGCCCTGCTCTATGCCAGCCTTTCCACCGTCACCTCGGGCACAATCGAGGACATTCGTGCCAAGCTCGGCAAGATCGATCGCAGCCGGCTGTCGGAGGGCGACCGCGCCTTGCTCGACGCCGCTCAGGCCATTGCCGGCGAGGTCGTCGCGCCGCCCACCGCCCTTCCGGCGGAAAAGCCTGCCCCTGTCGCGGCCGAGCAACCTCCGGCTCCCGAGATCGCCACGCCGCAAAACGCCGATGACAGTGGCTTGCCACCGGTCGAAGGCGCCATCTCGGAGCAACCCGCCGCCACCGCGGCCTCCGGCGGACCGGCCGCCAATGCGCCGGACACGGCGGCAGTTGCAGCCACATCCGCCGAGCCTGCGACCGTCGTGCCGGCGTCGGCACCTTCCCCCGCCGCCGGTCCAGAGCCCGCCGATCCGACCGACGCCGCCATGACCAGAACACGTCGACAGCTCGACCTGATCGACCAGATGCTTGGAGCCGCCCCTAAATGACCACCAGCCTCGGCTCGGCCTTGCCAGGATTTGCCTCCACGCGCGCGACGTCGGAGCAGCCTGCCGCGAACGGCAGAAACGATGACGCCGGCTTCGGCAAAATGCTGCGCGACGATGCCCGCCCGGAACGGCAGGCGTCGACAGAGGCGGGATCGCGCGACCCGCGCTGGAG